>CAUPVH010000246.1:0-3904 GCA_963514635.1 uncultured Prevotella sp.
ATATATAGGTATTGTTCAGTTCGTTATTAATTCCTAACTTTGCAAATTACATAGTACGCTTTGCACTTAACAGGATAAGAAAAAGACAAAAAGATATGAAGTTTCCCACACGAATTCTATGGGGAGGAATACGTGTTATGGTTTTGCTCATGGCTTTTGCGTGTGCTTGTAACCAGTTGGCACACGCCCAAACCACAGACGAGAACATCTCATTGACCATTACCGACCGCGAAGGGCAGGCCTTACCCTACGCCACTGTTATCGTAGAGAGTGCCGGCCTTACCTATACAGCCGATGCACAAGGCCGAATTCGACTTAAACCAACACTCTTTACCACCAAAGGAACGCGCCTAACAGTGTCGTATCTGGGAAAAGCCACGCGCCAACTAAACATTACGCACGATGCTGTGGCGAAAGACAAGAAGATAAACATCGCACTAGACGACAACAACCTTTACCTGAAAGACGTGCAGGTGAACGCCACACGTGCACCCCGACACAGCAATTCGTCGATGCTCATTCAGCGAAACACCATCGACAACATACAAGCTTACAGTCTGGCCGATATTGTTCAGGCACTGCCAGGCAAGGCCATTCTCAACACCGACATGCACAACGCCAGTTTCTTAACCTTGCGTTCTGCCCTGCAAGGCGACCTGCAAAACCCACTCGATGCCTATTCGCGCAACAAGCTTAACGACTATGTGCGCAACGCTGCCTTTGGCATTGCCTACGTGGTAGACGGTACGCCCCTCTCGAACAACACCAACATGCAGCTGGACAGCTACGGAAAATGGGGCGGCATAAAGATGTTCGACCGACGTTTTAACACCGACAACAACGAGAATGTGGGCAGCGGAAACGACTTACGCCTTATCCCAGCCTCGTCGATAGAGAGCGTTGAGGTGATTTCGGGCGTGGCTCCTGCCAAGTATGGCGACTTAAGTAGCGGTGCCGTTATCATCAATCGCCGCGCCGGACTTACCCCTTTCTATGGTAGTGTGAAGGTGCAATACGATATTTTCAATGCCTCGTTGGGCAAAGGTTTCGCTCTTGGCGAGCGTTGGGGCATGCTTAACCTCAACGTAGACTATCTGCACAGCACCCGAGACAGGCGCGACAAGCTGAAAACAAACGCCAACATCGCCCTCAACGCCACGTGGACGCACACCATTAGCCGAGCCTTGGCATGGGAAAACACCCTCGCGGTAGACTTCTCCAAAAACGTTGACGGACTGAAAAGCGACCCCGACGCCACGCTTAACCGCACCCGAACCGACCGCCAGAACCTGCGTTTGGCCCTGCGCGGCGCGCTTTCGCCACAGCAAAACGCACTTATCGACGGCATCGACTATAACTTTTCGCTCTCTCTGTCGCACCAATACGACATGCACGAAGAGTTTATCGCCAACAACAGGCTAAACCTTATCACCGATGCCTACACCAACGGCGTGCACGAAACCGATGTTGCGCCACCCTATTACACGGCCCTTTTGGAGATAGACGGCAAGCCCTTGGCCCTCTCGGCCAACGTAGAGGCACGCCGAACGCTAAGGTGGAGCCGCGCCACACACACGCTTAGCTTGGGCACTTTCGCCCGACATGAGGCCAATCATGGGCGTGGAAAGATTTTCAACGCCGAAACTCCGTTCTACGATGGCGGACAAGGAGGGCGCGGCGACCGCTCTTACCAGTACCGAAACCGTATTAACCTGAACCAATACGGCTTGTACGTGCAAGACAAGTTAGTGCTGCCCACGGCTCACGGGACGCTAAACGCAACGGCCGGCCTACGTCTTGAATACCAAAACCAACGCTTTGCGGCCTCTCCACGCATCAACATGATGTGGGCGTTAGACAATGGATTGAGCTTTAATGCGGCCTACGGCATCAGTTATAAGATACCCGCCACGGCCTTTTTATATCCCGAAAACGTGTATTTCGACCGTCTGGTGTACAGCAATTACAGCAACAACGCCAACGAGCGGCTCTTTATGTACAAGACCAAAGTGGTTAATCCCACCAACCCCCACTTGCTTTCGCCCTACACACACAGCTCTGAAGTGGGCACAGCCTATGCCAACAGCAACTTCAACACCTCGCTAACGGGCTATCTTAAAATAGACTTGCGCGGCATTAGTTCGGAGGCTGTGCTCGATACGATGTGGGTTCAGCATTACGAAACAGTGTCGCAACAGCCCAACCAACGGCCCATCTATGCGCCCAAGGGCGACCCCCAACTCATTATCGACTATTATTTTACGCCCCGCAACCTGCTTTATAGTCGCAATGCAGGCGTAGAATGGATTGGCAACCTGCGCGACATCAAGCCCTTGGGCTTAGGCATCAACTTCTCGGTGGTTTATAATTACAGCCTTTATCATCAGCAAGGCGAACGCGTTAGCACCTCTATCGACTTAGACAAGGAGGCCGTTTCGGGCATCTATGCCCCCACAAAGAACAGCTCGCACGAGCTTATCTCCACCCTAAGTCTTACCAAACAGATACCCACCCTTGGCCTAATATTCAACCTTCGCCTGCAAAACTTCTGGTTCAGGCACTTCAACCGCCACGGGTTCGACATCTATCCCATTGGTTACGTCGACCGAAACTTCCGTCGTGTGTACCTCGACGAGCAGCAACGAAAGGACATCCGCTGGACTTATCTGCGACTAAAAGACAACGAACCCGTAAATATTTCGCAGCCAATCATCGTTCCCAACTGTCATCTTCGCGTGTCTAAGGAAATTGGTAAGCAGCTGCGCCTGTCGTGTTATATAAATAATGTGTTCAATTATCGCCCTTGGATAGAACGCCAAGGCGAACGAATATACTTTAATCAGCCGCCAACGGTGAGCATGGATGTTAGCTACAAGTTCTAAATGGCCTTGTTTTCCGTTTACCACAAGCAACATAATCAACAACAAATACACAGAAAAAATGAAAGAAAAAAGACGTTGGGGCAACCGCATAGCCCTATTCCTGACAATGGCCATAGCCGCATTGTTCACGGCTTGCAGCGGAAACGACACACCCGAAGTGTCGAGTGCATCGGTGAAAGTAAACGTTAAAATCGACAAGACTTTCGAGAAAGCCAAAGCCCAAAAGGTTGCAATTACCTTGCGCAACATCAATACGGGGAAAGAAACAGCCTACGAAACCACCATCAACGGCACGGTGGAGATGCCCAATTTGCCAGTAGACATATACGACATAACGGGCACCTACACCCTTCCCGCCAACGAATACAACGAAATTATAGGCGAAAACAGTACCGAAGATGTGCTTTTCTCGGCTGCTGCAACGGGCATACAACTGCAACCCAACAAGGAAACGACCATCAATTTGGAGCTAACCACATCCACAACCGATGATTTTGTTCTCAAAACCATATACTATGCTGGGTCGGATAGCAAGAAAGCAGGTGGCGAAGACGACCGCTTTATCGAGATTTACAACAACTCTTCGCGCACTCTTTATGCCGATAGCCTTTGTTTTGCACTCACAACGATGAACCGTTACGGCTATCTAGCCGACGGAAAGCCGCATACTTACATGAATAAGAACATTTATTTTACTCCTAATGGTACATACGATTGGAGCAAATCAGAAGGCATGGCCGACACCGAAGGCGCAAACAGCAAGTATGTTTACGGCAATGTAGTTATCATGGTGCCTGGTTCGGGTAAGGATTATCCCATCAAACCGGGCGAAAGTTTCATCATCGCACCCTTCGCCCAGAACTATAAACAACCCTTTACCACATCATCGGGCAAGCAAATTTCGCCCGAATGGCCTGACTCTACGCTCGACCTAAGCAAGGCTGAGTTTGATGTTGTGTACCCTGGATATGAGGAATTAGATAACAAGAGCGCCGCAAACATGGTGATTATAAAGAAAGGTA
>CAUPVH010000247.1:0-3903 GCA_963514635.1 uncultured Prevotella sp.
CAAGGAATTGGGTTATTATACCACGCCCGAAAGTATCGTCGAGAAGATGGATCGTGCCAAAAGCAATGTCGACTACGAGGCCGAAACCATCATGCGCCAGTTGCTTTCGTCGAAAGATTTCGGCCGTTTCACCGATAAATCCACGAATAATCTGCACCTTTGTTTCCTCACCAACAACGACATTACGGGTGGAAACAGTGGTTCGCCCATGTTCGACGGCAAGGGCAGGCTTATTGGTTTGGCCTTCGATGGTAACTGGGACAGTCTTTCTAGCGACATCCTTTTCGATTCGCTCCTTGCTCGTTGCATTGGCGTAGACATCCGTTACATGCTCTTTATGATGGATAAGTGGGGGCATGCCGATAGATTGTTGAAGGAAATGGGATTGTAAGTTAGTGGGGAATGAAGTCCGTCTGCTGCTAGAATAAAGGTGCAAGCAGACCGACTTCATTTCTTTAATCAGCCCTCACTTGTTAACTAAGCAGCGCAAGGCGAATGGCCTTTCCTAGTTTGCTTACTAGTTAGCAGGTATGAACAAAAAAGGACGTTTTCTCGATGAAAACGTCCTTTTTAGCATCCTTTCACTTCTCTCTCATGATCCTCATTGCATTAACCACCGCCAAAAGAGCCACGCCACTATCGGCGAAAACGGCTTCCCAAAGCGTTGCAATGCCCATTAGTCCAAGCACCATAACCACCACCTTCACGCCAATGGCAAAGGCAATGTTTTGCCAAACGATGGTTCGCGTCTTTCGGGCGAGGCGTAAGGCTTGTGCCAACCGCGAGGGTTGGTCTGTCTGTAACACCACATCGGCCGTCTCGATAGCCATGTCTGCACCAGCTCCACCCATCGCAATGCCCACGTCGCTCAAAGCCAACACAGGCGCATCGTTGATGCCATCGCCCACGAAAGCCACCTTGCGCCCCTGCTTTTGCAAGGTTTCAATGCGCTCCGCCTTATGTTGTGGCAGCAAGTCGCCTAGGGCTTGTTCCAGTTTTAGTTCCTCAGCCACCTTGTCAACCAATGCTTGTTTGTCGCCAGATAACATCTCCACGTGCGTAATACCCACCCTCCGCAGCATCGAAATGGCATCAGCCGCATCGGGTTTCAGTGTGTCGGAGAGTAAGATACAGCCGATGAAACGGCCGTTTTTGGCACAAGCCACGATGGTATCGGGTATGGTTTGCAGTTCTTCGGGATAGCTCACGCCTTGATTTTCAAGCAGTCTAAGCGTTCCAGCGAGCCATGTTTCGCCCGCTATTTCGGCCCGAAGACCCAGTCCGGGTAGGTTTTCGGCATTAATTTTTTCGCCTTCGCCATACACCTTAACAATGGCTTTGGCAATGGGGTGCGTGCTGCTGCGTTCCATAGCCACCACCGTTTGCACTTCTTCGGGCGATAAATGCAAGGTTTGGCGCACGCCAAACGCTCCTGTGGTAAGCGTTCCAGTCTTGTCGAACACCGCCGTGTCAACGCCCGTTAGTGCATCTAGGCTGTTGCCACCCTTGAAAAGTACGCCCATACGCGATGCTCTGCCAATGCCTGCAAAGTAGCTTAGTGGTACGCTGATGACCAATGCGCAGGGGCAAGAGATAACCAAGAACACCAATGCGCGATGCAACCACGTGGCGAAATGGTAATGGAATGAAGGCGCAATGAGCGTGTATGCCCACGGCAGAACCACCGTAAGCGTGGCCAAAAGAATAACGATGGGCGTGTAGATACGTGCAAAACGGCGGATAAACAGCTCGGTGGGTGCCTTTCGTTCGGTGGCCTCTTCCACCATTTTTAGTATTCGCGTAAGCGCGCTTTCGCTTTGTGGGCGCGTAACGCGTAGGCTCGCGGCACGCTCTAAGGCAATCATGCCCGCCAAAACTTCGCCTTCCATGCCCACTTGTCGGGGCATGCTCTCGCCTGTAAGCGCGGCCGTGTCGAAGTTAACAAGGGCATCGCGCTCGCCATCGGGTAGAAGTAGCACGCCGTCTAGCGGCACACGCTCGCCTGGTAGCACCTCAATCACATCGCCCACACTTACCATTTCGGGCTTAACAAGTACCTGTTCCATGGCGTTTTTTTCGCCATTCCATCGCACAAGTCGCGCTTGTTCTGGGCGATAATTGGTTAGGCTCGATATGCTATGCCGCGCTTTATGCACTGCACGATGTTGAAGAGCCTCGCCAATGCAGTAAAGCCACATCACAGCTACGGCCTCAGGATATTCGCCAATGGCGAAAGCACCCACGCAAGCCACGCTCATCAGCATAAATTCGCTAAAAACATCCCCTTTCATCGCTTCTTCCACGGCCTCGTGCATCACGCCAAACCCTACGGGAAGGTAGGCCGCAATGTACCAAACCTGTTGCACCCACGGCCGCGAAAACCATCCGCAGCCCATCCATGTAAAGGCTATTCCAGCCGCTAGCAGCACACCCGATAGTATGGGTTGCCACAATTTTGTTTCTTCTTCGTGATGATGTTCACACATAATATGTTGTTTTTTAAGTTTACAAGATTACGGGTTTACGAGTTTGCAAGCTGTCTAGTCTGTCTAAGTTTGCCTAGTTCTTCTGGGTATTTCAGGCATCCTTGTTATTCTAGTTTCACTAGTTTTTTCTGTATTTTTGATTCCCTAGCCACTAGTTTGCAGGCCGACAAATGCCGTCTCTCGCTCTCCGCATGCTCATTCCCTTAGCGAGAATGTTATGTTGTACTGCAAAGTTAGGCGTTAAAACGTGCAACCAAGTTGCAATTTTTAGTACCTTTGCATTATGACAGAAGACTTTGACATCAGAGACGAACGCACAATGCCCAGCGAACGCGAGTTTGAAAACGCCCTCCGACCGCCGAAATTCCAAGATTTCAGCGGCCAAAGTAAGGTGGTAGAAAACCTAGAAGTGTTTGTTGAGGCGGCAAAATATCGTGGCGAACCACTCGACCACACCCTCTTACACGGTCCTCCTGGATTGGGTAAGACCACGCTGAGCAACATCATTGCCAACGAATTGGGCGTGGGATTTAAGATAACCAGTGGCCCTGTGCTGGATAAGCCTGGCGACTTGGCAGGCATCCTCACTTCGTTAGAAACCAACGACGTGTTGTTCATCGACGAGATACACCGGCTTTCGCCCGTGGTTGAAGAGTATCTTTACTCGGCCATGGAAGACTATCGCATAGACATCATGATAGATAAAGGCCCTTCGGCGCGGTCGATACAAATAGACCTCAACCCCTTTACGCTCATCGGTGCCACCACGCGCAGCGGTTTGCTTACCGCCCCGTTGCGTGCGCGGTTTGGCATTAACCTGCATTTGGAGTATTACGACCCGCAAACGCTGGCGCGTATCATTAAGCGTTCGGCGCGAATATTGAATGTTCCCATCGACGATGAGGCCGCAATGGAGATTTCAAGGCGGTCGCGTGGAACGCCCCGTATCGCCAATGCGCTGCTAAGGCGTGTGCGCGACTTTGCCCAAGTGAAGGGTAACGGCAGCATCGATATGGTTATCGCACGCCTGTCGCTCACGGCATTGAACATCGACCAATATGGTTTGGACGAGATAGACAATCGGATTTTGCTCACAATTATCGATAAGTTTAAGGGTGGGCCAGTTGGAGTTAGCACCATTGCAACGGCCATAGGCGAAGACGCAGGCACCTTAGAAGAGGTATATGAGCCTTATCTTATCATGGAAGGGTTTATTAAACGTACCCAACGGGGGCGTATGGTAACCGAATTGGCTTACCAACATCTGGGTAGAAACATCTATACTAGCAACGCGAAACAGCCTGGACTGTTTGATTAAGGAGAGCGTTTAAAGGTGAAAAGGTGAAAAGGTGAAAAGGTGAAAAGGTGAAAAGATGGCTGCGCCTTTTAAAGGTGAAAGGGTGAAAAGGTGAAAAGA
>CAUPVH010000248.1:0-3890 GCA_963514635.1 uncultured Prevotella sp.
CCAACCGGAGGACCAGGAAGGCGAGGGCAACGTGGACGAGTTCGGCGTGGTTACGCCTGCCGAACCGCCGCAACGGGGCAACTAAGTCGCCACTGGGACAGGCCGAGAGGCACACTTCAACAACAACAACGCATGACCGACTATATAGAGGAGATAGAAGAACAGGACGACGACACGGGGCAACTGTACGAACACCTGCGCATAGTGGTGGATAAGGGACAAGTGCCCGTGCGTATCGACCGATTTATGACAGAAAGGTTGCAACATTCCAGTCGTAACCGCATACAAAAGGCCGCCGATGCGGGTTTCGTACACGTAAACGAACGCCCCGTGAAGAGCAATTACAAGGTAAGGCCTGGCGATGTGATTACGCTGATGCTGGACCGACCGCACCACGACACGACCATCGAGGCCGAAGACATACCGCTCGACGTGGTGTACGAAGACGATGCGCTGATGGTTGTCAACAAACCGGCGGGCATGGTGGTGCATCCGGGTGCGGGAAACTTCCACGGAACGCTAATCAACGCCGTGGCTTGGCACCTGCGCAACATGCCTTCGTTCGATGCCAACGACCCCGAAGTGGGGCTGGTTCACCGCATTGATAAAGATACAAGCGGACTTTTGGTGGTGGCGAAGACACCCGAGGCCAAGCGAAAGCTGGGGCTGCAGTTCTTCAACAAGACCACTCACCGCAGTTACAACGCCTTGGTGTGGGCCAACTTCGCCGAAGACGAAGGGCGCATTGAGGGGAACATCGGGCGCGATCCGCGCGACAGACTGCGCATGGCCGTGTTTCCACCAGATAGCGAAACGGGCAAACCGGCCGTAACCCACTATCGTGTGCTTGAGCGTTTCGGTTATGTTACCTTCGTGGAGTGCATCCTTGAAACGGGGCGAACCCACCAAATAAGGGCGCACATGAAACATATAGGTCATCCGATGTTTGGCGACGAACGCTATGGCGGCACCGAAATACTGCGTGGCGAACGCTCGTCAACCTATAAGGCTTACATACAAAACTGCTTCAAACTGTGCTCTCGACAGGCTTTACACGCCCGAACACTGGGCTTTGTGCATCCCACAACGGGCGAACAGATGGACTTTACCTCGCCCTTGCCACAGGATATGGAGCAGTTGTTAGACAAATGGCGCAACTACATCAAGGGATTGGCTTTTGGATAAGACGATGTGAAAGGCTTATAAAGGTGAAAGGGTGAAAAGGTGAAAAAATGGCTTCGCCCACCAGCCTCATCAACTGGTAAACTTGTCAACTGGTAAACTTGTCAACTCGTTAACCGGTCAACTCGTTACCCTCGTCAACTGAACTTAAAGAAGAAAAGATATATAAGGATATGAAAGATTTGAAGAGAAATATTGCCATTGTATGCGGTGGCAACTCGTCTGAACACGAAGTGTCGTTGCGCTCGGCGCGGGGCTTGTACTCGTTCTTTGATAAAGACAAGTACAACGTTTACATCGTAGACATCGAAAGGATGAATTGGAAAGTGGACCTCGGTAACGGCGAAAAGGCCGCTATCGACAAGAACAACTTCTCCTTTGAGCACGAAGGCACGCACGTGTTCTTTGATTATGCCTACATCACCATTCACGGAACGCCGGGCGAAAACGGCATCATGCAAGGCTATTTCGAGCTTATCGACATGCCTTACTCCACTAGCGGCGTGTTGGTTGAGGCACTAACATTCGACAAGTACGTGCTAAACAACTACCTGCGTGGCTTTGGAGTGAACGTGGCAAAGAGCATTTTGGTGCGCCGCGGCCAAGAGTTTGCCATCGACGAACGAGCCGTTGAGGAGCAATTGGGCATGCCTTGCTTTGTGAAACCAGCTGCCGACGGATCTAGTTTCGGCGTGTCGAAGGTGAAGAACGTAGACCAATTGGCCCCAGCATTGCGCAAAGCACTGATGGAAGACGACTCCGCCGTGATTGAATCGTTCCTCGATGGCACCGAGATTTCTGTGGGGTGCTATCGCGTAAAGGGCGAAACAAAGGTGCTGCCTGCCACCGAAGTGGTGAGCCATAACGAGTTTTTCGACTACGATGCGAAGTATAACGGACAGGTGGAAGAGATTACGCCTGCTCGCATTGCCGACGAAACGGCGCGCAGAGTGGCCGAGGAAACGGCGCGCATCTACGAACTGCTAGGCTGTAACGGCATTATCCGCATCGACTATATCCTGACCAAGGAGCCCGACGGGACGGATAAGATAAACCTCATCGAGGTGAACACCACGCCCGGAATGACGCCCACAAGCTTTATTCCGCAGCAAGTGCGCGCCGCTGGAATGGAAATGAAAGACGTGTTGAGCGACATTGTGGAGAACCAATTCTAACCCCTTGCCGTGCTAACGCGCCAAAAAAAGTATAACTCGACAGCCTCGATTCCCACTCAATGTGTTTAGTTTTGTATCAAGAAAAAGGCTAGGCAGCGATGCGAATCGCTTTTAGCTACTTTCATACAAAGGGGATAGAGGCTGTCATCTTATCATCTACATAACATGCAATCCAATAACTATCTAGAGAAATTCGCAACCATTCGGCCCTTTGATGCCGAAGAGTTGCCCGCCGCTTTCGACCGACTTTTGGCCGATAAGCAGTTCGAGTCTGTGATAACTTACATCTTTCCGCAGCTGCCTTTCTCGCTTTTCGCGCAACAACTGCGTGCTTGTAAAACCAGTATTGAAGTGCAAAAGACCTTTGCCTACCCCTTTTTGGCAAACCTTTTGGCCAAAGCAAGCAGTGGGGCAGACATGGATAGTACGGCCATCGACAGCCAACGCCGCTACACCTTTGTAAGTAATCACCGCGACATCGTGCTCGATTCGGCTTTCTTGGCCAAGTTTCTTATCGATAATGGCTTTTCTACCACATGCGAAATTGCCATTGGCGACAACCTGCTTTCCTTGCCGTGGGTGAAGGACTTGGTGCGTGTAAATAAGTCGTTTATCGTAGAACGCAACCTGCCTATTCGCCAGATGCTGGCCTCCAGCAAGCTTTTGTCGGAGTATATGCACTACGCCATCAACGAGAAGAACGAGAACGTGTGGATTGCACAACGCGAAGGGCGTGCGAAAGATTCTAACGACCGCACCCAAGAGGCCGTTTTGAAGATGATGGCCATTGGCGGCGAGGGCGACATCGTTGACCGATTGGCCGACTTGCACATTGTGCCGCTGGCCATTTCGTACGAGTACGACCCCTGCGACTTCCTTAAAGCCAAGGAAATGCAGCAGAAACGAGATACGCCCGACTTTAAGAAGAGTGCACAAGACGATGTGCTGAGCATGCAAACGGGTATTGTTGGTTACAAGGGGGCTATTCATTACCATTGCGCACCGTGCATTGACGGTTTCCTCTCCACGTTGGATCGCGACATGCCCAAAGGCGACTTGTTTGCTGCAGTGGCCCAACACATCGACCGAGAGATTTATCGTAACTATCGTATTTACCCCGGAAACCGCGTTGCGTTGTATCTGCTTACAGGCGATAAAGGGGCAGACAACGCCTTTACAGCCGAAGAGCAGGCCACGTTCGAGAAGTATTTGGAGGGTCAGATGGCTAAAATAACCCTTCCGCAGAAGGATGAAACCTTCCTGCGACAACGCATGCTGGAGATGTATGCCAACCCCTTGATTAACCAACGCTCCGTATGATGAACGCTCGTAAAGTCATATCGCCACTCGCACGCTTGTTCCTAGGTGGGGCTTTCGCGGTGGCTCTTATTGCGTTAGCCACCCTTTCGGCGTGCGAGACCGATAGTTACGACACGGGCGACGGTAGCAATTCGTACCTGAAAGCCCACTTCGCCGAGGCTCACACCGCAGCCAATGCCAAGCTTGCTTTCGCCGTTACGGATGATGGAGACA
>CAUPVH010000249.1:0-3887 GCA_963514635.1 uncultured Prevotella sp.
GTACGATACCCGTTGCATGGGTGCAATAGGGCATGTCCCATGTGGTTTTGCCCAAGGTAACAGAAAGTCGGCGCGTAGTGGGGTCGATAGTGCCTTGCGCCAAGGTGTCGTTGCCTTGAATAAAATCGTAAGTGCTCACGCTCATCCCGTCTTTAACGGTGATGATGCCCAACATCATTTCCTCCCAATTGGCATCTTTCGGCAGGCGTGTCAGCACCATTTCGTTCTTCCATTTCCTGCCCCTAAGCACAATGCTATCTGTTGTTGCGCGCAGAATAGAGAACTCGTAGTCGCCTTGTATGCCGTCGGGATTGCCCAGCCAAGCCTCTGCCAGGGGGTGTATCACCTTATTATATGCGTTGAAAGAGAGCATCGGGCCTTGGTCTTTCACCACTTCATAGTCTGAGGTGGCCACCGCTTCGGGGTCTAACACGTCGCCCATAGCGGTAACATGCCCATCCTTAAACTTCAACAACAGCGTGTAACCGCCGTAGCTATAATTCTTTCCTGCATAGTATTGCAGCATCCAACCACCCTCCGACGACTCTAAAAGCGCGGTATATTCGGCCACGCTTTGGTCTATCCGCTGTGCGGCAGGAAGGTCGAAAGCCGTTTTGTTGTCGTGCAGACACGCTTGCATCAATAGCGTTAGCACCACAGCCATGAATAGGAAATATGCCTTTTTCATTTGCTTATCGTTTACTTCTTCTTTAATGTTTTTAATCTTCATATTTGCCGCATTGTTAGTTCAAGCTGTTCAAATCGAGCGTGGATATTTTCCCACCTCTCCGCAATACGGCGTTGCGCAACAGGTCGATGTCGGCATTCCAAGAGTTTTTCATATAGTCGCGAACCATCTTCAGTTTCCTGTTGATGGTGCTTGCGCCCTTATTTCCAGCCGCTTTCAAGATGGTGTTCCATTCGTCTGGCGTGCTGGTTACGTATATGGAGTAAAGCTCGGCGATGTCTTCGGCGGGGTTTTCCATCGAATAGGGCGACACGAAACCCAGCGCGTATGCCCGCTTTTCGGGCACGGAAGTCCAGTTGCCGCTTACGTAATCGGCGCGCGAGATGTTGTCGTACGACTCGTCGTAGGGCTTTTTCTGGTTCAGGATGTGCATAAACTCGTGGTGCATGGTGTGGAAATAAAAGGCCGTCATGCTGTGATAGTCTTTCAACAAGTCGTCGGTAAGGGCGTTCACCTTGCTCAACGTCACCTTATATCCGCCTTCGGCACTGCCCACCACCTCTGTTCGGTAGCGCGTATAGCCTGGAATACCCACGGCCACGATGATGCGTGGCACGTTTTCTTTCACGAAATCTAGTCCAATGGTTTCCGCATAGGGGTCGAACCACATAAACTTGGTGATGATAGCCAGCTTTGCGGTCTTGGCCGAATCGGCTGGCACGAAGTTATAGGCCTTATCTGTTTCCTCTGTTTTAAGGCGATACTGGAAGTCTATGTTATAAGGCATGGTGTAGTTCTTGTACAACCATTGGTCGAAAGCGTTTCGTTTTTGCGCCTCGGTAGAGAAAATGGAGTCGCCGCTCAGCTTGCCTTCGCCGCACGACTGCAATATTGCGCCGCAGCATAAGCATGCGCTTACAACCAGATATAAATATTTCTTCATGAGCGTATGGTTTTTATTTGTTACGGGGATTGGGCGTTATTCCGGCAGAAATAACGTCTTGCGGCAACTGTATGGCCAAGCGTGGGTCGCCCACTTTCATCGAGTCGGTAACGGCGTTAACCTTCGATTGCACGTCTACTTGCCTGCGATACATCGTTATTCCATAGCGTTTCACATCCTGCAACCTAAACCCTTCGTGTATGGTTAGGATGCGTCGCAACTGCAACAGGCACTGCAACAGCGGCTCTTGCGTGGTTTTTTCTATTGCGAAAAGCGGGTTCAGGGCTTTCTTGGGCGTGGGCTTTGTGGGCGTGTAATACGCCTGCGAGTTGTAGAAGTCCTTAATTTTGTCGAGTGTTAGCTGCACTTTCTTCTTCGAGAAGGCCGTCAACTCGGTGTTGATGTCTTTCAAAGCCTCGGCGTATTTGCCCGAAAGGGCGTAGGCCTCGGCACGTTCTAGCAGCGTTTCGTCGGTGTTGAACACGGCGTACTCGCTGTAAGGGATGCCAATGCCGGCCGTTACGTCGATCACGCGCGGCACGTATGGTATCTTACGCAAGGCGTATTTCGACACGCCGTTGTTGTAAGTAACGGTGTAGAGCAACTCTGTTCCGCTGTTTCCCCAAGGCCCTGGCGCTTGTAGCGTTTCGTTTTTGCTCAGCATCTCGCCGTGGGCGTACTTACTGCCGGCCAATACGGGGATGCTTATCACGCCCCACTCGGAAGGAACGGGCAACAACAAGATGTTGGCGTTGTTAGATGCTTGTATAAACGCGTTGGGTTGTACGTTGCCGCTTGGGCCCAGTTGGTTCCACTCGGCCCAATTGCGCAGTATGTCGCCAGGTTGGTCGCCCAGCACCATGTCGGCGTACTTAATAGCCTTATCATATTGTTGGGCATAGAGGTAGAAACGTGTGGCGAAAGCGTAGGCGGCCTGCTTGGTGAAGTGGAACTTGGGTCGCGCATACTTGGTTCCAACAAGCGAAATGCCTTCCAAGAGGTCTTTTTCGATGTTTTCGTAAAGCTGTGCCAGCGTTCCACGCTCCATCAAACGGCCCACAACTTGTTCGGGTTCTGTTGGATAAGGCAAGCCCAAGTTGCCTTGCGCCGTGGTTTTGTCGTAAGCTTGGCAGAAAACGGTGCTCAACTGAAACATGGCAAAAGCCCTGCAAAGCAACGCTTCGCCCAGCTGTGCATCGTAATCGTGGGGGTTGTTCACGCTCTTGATGTGCGCAATGGCCTCGTTGGCCGTGGCCACAGCCGTGTAATGGGCCTCCCAAAGCTGATAAGGCGTTTCGGCATTGCGCACCTCGTCGATGTCTTTCCATTGGTAAGCCTGCTCTTGAAACCTGTCGAACGTGCTCCATGTGCTGTGCATCTGTTCGTCGGTATTGTCCGAATACATCTCGGTTAGATAGGCGGGATGTGCCGATGGGTAGGCACTAACGAGCAACTGACTAACTTCTGATGGATTTTTGAGGTCCATACGGCTGTCGGGATACTTGTTCAAGAAGTCGTTACACGATGCTAATGCGAACGAAACGACCGCCATCGACAGCCCCGTTATATATTTGTTGACTTTCATCTTCGTAGGGTTTAAAGTCCGAGTTTTATTGTTAGTGTGAATTGTTTGGGCATAGGCGAGGCCACACCACCCACGTTATAGAATTCGGGGTCTTGCCCATTCAGTCGCTTATCGGCGTAGAGCAAGAAGAGGTTTGTGGCTTGCAGTTTCAACGACACGTTCTTCACCATCGCCTTTTGGAACCATTGGGCAGGCAGGTCGTAGCCCAACGACACCTCTTTTAGGCGGATAAAGTCGCCCTTGGCAACGCGAAGACTGGTGTAGTTGTAGGCGTTATAGCCCAAGCGCAGGTTGGTGTTGGCCATGTATTGAGCCTTAGAGATGATGCCCGGCACGTTGGTTTGGTCTTCCTCTCCCGGCTTTGTCCACCTGTTTTTAAAGGCGTTGGTCATCGAAACGAGGTCGTTGTAGCGTGCGCGGAACTTGGGGTCGAGGCGCACAACGTTACCAAAAGCGTAGGTCACGAATACGTTAAGCCTAAATCCGCGATAGGTAAACATGTTGCCGATAGAGCCTGTATGCAAGGGGGCTGTCGGTCCTTCGTATTTAAGAAAGTCGGTAAGCGTTCGCTCCTGAAAGTTAATGTCGTCGGTTGTTATCATCCCTTTCTCGTTCAACACCATTGGCATACCCTCATCGTTGAGGCCAACGAAGGGTATGGAGAACAGCGA
>CAUPVH010000250.1:0-3884 GCA_963514635.1 uncultured Prevotella sp.
CCTCTAAGTAGGTTGCCCACGCTCTGCATGTCTATTTGTATTTGGTCGCGTGGCAGCAAGTCTTCGATACTGATTTCTTTCAGCGTGTTCACGACCTTGCCCGATGCATCGGCATCCCACTCTTGTACGCCTTCGGTCATATAGATATTCACGCCAGCCTCGATAAGAATGTCTTGCAAGCGTGTGTTGTCGCGAAACACCTCGTTGCGCAAGGGCGATACCAACACGGCATTGATGCGGTTCTCCTTAATAACACGGAGAAGTTCGTCGTCTACCTCATACACTTTCTTACCCATAAGGTAATGGTTGGCAAAACCTTCCTCGTGAGAGATGAAACCGAAAAGGCGGAACTGCTGCGGTTTTTGGGCGGTGATGTTCTTTGCAAGACCTACACCACCCTCACGTACACCATAAATCAATGCGCGTTTTGCTTGTCCCGTATCGAACACCGTATCGTAAATACCTTTTATCATGATGCGGAAAGTCCACAGCAAGATGGTGGTAACAAGGTATATTGAAACGATATGGCGCAGATGCAACGGAACAATGTGCTGATGAATGTCGGGCCAAAAGATGATGGGATAATGCAGAACGGCAACGATGGCAAACCCCAAACCCATAGCATAGGCTACCCGTTTGAGGTCGATAAATGATGAATAGCGTATCACCCCAGCATAGGTGTGGAACACGCGAAAGCCTATCACGTTGAATACCTGATAAAGCAACAGCGTGTTAAAGATGGGTACGATGTTTGTGGCTGTGCGCGAGAAACGGAAAAACAAGGTACACACGAAAAGACCGCCAAGCAAACAGATAATGCAGTCGATAAGGAAGATGCACCAATAGGGCAAAGAGTCTTTACGGAAATACCAGTTTATAAACTTGCTAAATGGATTCATAGTGGTGTAAGTTAACAGATTGAGTTTCTGAGTTTTTAAGTTTGTAAGTTTTTGAATTATAAGGAACTTGATTGGGAGTTCCTAATTCTTAGCCTCTATATCTTATGCGTTCTTAATATCTCTGGGTTTCTTAGTTCTTTTATGATGTGCTTCTTAATTACTGAAGCTCTCTAACATATCGCCAACTAACGGAGTGAAAGATGAAGACCCTAAACTCTCCAACTTAGAAACTTAAAAACTCATGAACTCTATCTACTCTATTTCATCTCTCTAACTATTTTTTCTATGTCTTGGTCGCTTACATAAGGCCCTGACGGCAGGCACAGGCCTTGTGCGAATAGCCTTTCAGACACGCCGTTGACGTATGCAGGCGCATCCTTAAACACGGGTTGTGTGTGCATGGGTTTCCAAAGCGGACGGCTTTCGATGGCGACGCTTTCTAAATGTTGGCGCATCTGTTCGTAATCGCGCCCTGTTTTCTTGGGGTCGATAAGTACAGTGTTGAGCCAATAGTTGGGGTCCATATATTCTTCGGGAGCAACGTGCAAGTCTATTCCATCAACATCGGCAAACAACTGAGCGTAAAGTTGGGTGGTGTGACGATGGTGGGCGATGTGTTCGCGTGCGATGGTCATCTGTCCGCGGCCGATACCTGCGCAGATATTGCTCATACGATAGTTGTAACCAATCTCCTTGTGCAAGTAGTAGGGCATAGGCTCACGAGCCTGCGTAGCAAAAAACATGATGCTTTTCTTCGTTTCTTCGTCAGGGCAAATCAATGCGCCGCCACCGCTGGTGGTTATCATCTTATTGCCATTGAAACTCATGATACCGAACTGACCGAAGGTGCCAGTCATGTGCCCCTTGTACTCTGAACCGAAAGCTTCTGCCGAATCTTCCACCACGGGTATGCCGTAGCGGTTGGCAATTTCCATTATCTCGTCGATGTAGGCGGGCATACCATATAGATATACCAACATGATGGCTTTGGGTTTCTTGCCTGTTTTGGCGATGCGGTCTTTGATTGCCTCCTCCAAGAGGTTGGGGTCCATGTTCCAGGTGCGGTCTTCGCTGTCTACGAACACGGGCGTTGCACCTTGATAGGTTATGGGGTTTGCCGAGGCCGAGAAGGTAAACGACTGGCAAATAACCTCATCGCCTGCCTTTACGCCTAGGGCTACCAACGCCAAGTGAATGGCCGCCGTACCTGCCGACAGGGCTACAACATGCTTGCCCTGCCCCACGAATGCCTCTAAGTCTTTCTCAAAGGCATTGACGTTTGGCCCCAAGGGCACTACCCAATTGGTGTCGAACGCCTCTTGAATGTACTGCATTTCGTTGCCGCTCATGTGAGCGAGGCATAAATAAATTTTATTATCCATAATTATCTAGTTTTTTCAAAGAATTTCGTTATTATAATTGGTGGGGTGATTGGTTGACGAGTAAGGAGGCATTTGGTTTAGTAAGCTAGTGGGTTAGTTTATCTAGTCTTACTAGAACTTCTTGTTATACTAGTTGTCCTAGTTATTCTAGTTATACTAGTTAAAAAGGCGTGAGCCATCTTTTCACTCTTTCACTTTTTCACCTTTAAGTACCTTTTCACCCTTTCACCTTTAAATCTCTTTTGACGCTTGCAGGCACACCCACATAAAGCGAATAATCGGTGGTATCGTCCATCACAACTGCGGCAACACCGATTTGCGTATCGTTGCCAATAGTCTTGTACTGTACAACAGCGGAGTTTAGTCCGAAGAAGTTGCCGTCACCAACCTTCACACCGCCCGATAAACGAACGCCAGGCATGAACGTGTTAAACGAACCTACCTGAACATCGTGGCGAATACTTGCATCACCATTAAAGAGGTTGAAACTGCCGATGCGTACATTGCACGACACCACACAATGCGGCATGAATAAGTTTCCCTCGCCCATCGTGAACGACGGCGCATGCCACAACTCGACAGTTGGGTCGATGATGTTGGGAAAGTAGATATTGGGATTAGTGATGGCCTGGCGTACACGCTGCATAACTTGCGGTGAACCAAAGGCCAAAACCACGGCCAAAGGCTCGATAACAGCGTTCAGCTGGGCAGAACCTCCCAGCACCTTACCCATCTCGTTACTGTTGCCTTGGGGCAAACCATCATCGTAAAAGCCAACAAACTGCCACACTTCCTCGTTGGCAGCTCGGTTTATTCTTTGCAGGGTGCAGGCCGCCTCGCGCCCCATCCCGCCAGAACCAAATATCGCAATGCGTTTCATTCTTTAATTACTTCCGTTAAAAGGCTCTATCGTGGCTTGTCCTTCGGCCGAAATGCCATCACGTTTCAGCACAGCCTTGATGGTATAGTATATCACCTTCATGTCGGTGAGAAACGAAACATGGTCTACATACCACACATCGTATTCAAATTTCTGTGTCCACGAGATGGCGTTGCGCCCATGGCATTGCGCCCATCCTGATATGCCGGGCCGCACTTCGTGGCGCCGTGCTTGCCTTTGGGAATACAAAGCCAAATATTGCGGAAGTAGCGGACGTGGACCTATCAGCGACATATCGCCTTTAAGCACGTTAAAGAGCTGGGGTAGCTCGTCGATGGAAGTTGAACGCACAAAGCGCCCAACGGGGGTTAGTCGCTGTTCGTCGGGTAATAATTGGCCTTGCTCATCGCGCTCGTCAGTCATCGTCTTATATTTGATAACCCTGAATATCTTTCCATTCTTCCCCGGACGCTCTTGCAAGAAGAATGCGCCCGCACCTTTATTGGCAAAATACAACCAAAGAGTTACTACCAATAACAGCGGACTAATGCATACGAGAACAATAAAAGCGACACTAAAATCTATCAGGCGTTTAAAGAAATGCTTGTACATATTTAACTTGTGATTAAACGTGGGGCTTGAAGTTTGGAATAAGCCCCCATTTGTATGTTTGTAGTGGGCCTACAAGCCGTTTATAGTCACGTTACAAGGTGCTTGTTGTGT
>CAUPVH010000251.1:0-3876 GCA_963514635.1 uncultured Prevotella sp.
GAGCAGTTCTTCCAAGTCGGCCACTTGCTTGTTCAGTTCAACACCCTTGTCGGTATCGGGCGCCAACATTCTATGCGACAACATTTCTATAATCTGCGTGGTACTCTTAATGTCTCTTCCTGTGCGAATGGCATCCATTGCACTGGCGAATGGCTCGTGCTGAACCAATTGGAAACCACGGCTATGATACACCAATGTGTAGCCTGCAATGCCTGTTTCCTTGTGATAAGCCTCAGAGAAACCACCATCAATGACCATCAGCTTGCCGTTGGCCTTTATTGGATTCTCGCCATTGGCCACGTGTACGGGTACATGCCCGTTGATGATGTGCCTGTTTTCGCCCTTAACATCGAAGGCATCAAGAATGCTGTCAACCACCGCCTCGTTGTCTCGCAGCGTAAAGTAGTTGCCTTTTTTCTCCTTATGCGTTTCTTTTTCGGCGATGAAATAACGTTCGAAGGTGGCCATTTTTGATTTGTCGAAGAGGGGCGAGTCGGGTCCGCACCACAGATAAAGAAAGTAATCAATGGCATATTCGCGTTCTTCGGGCTCGGCATCCTTTTGGTAGGCAGTGCGAACAAGCATGCCTATTTTGTGCAAAAGCTTTCGCCCCGAAAGGGTTTGCCCAGGAAACACCTCCACTTCTTTAAGTGTAGCATCATCGTTTAGCGGCACCGAGGCATGGAAAAGTAAGTTGTTGTTGTAGATGGCGTACATGCAACCATGCTGCAAAAGCAGGCGTACGTGGCGTTGCAACTTTTCGCTCACCTTGAAAGAGTGGCGCAAACGCTTGGCCAACATCTTCTCTTCGGGCGTAAGTTCCAACGGATTGTTGGGGTCTATCGTTGGGAACTCGTTGCTGGTGAGTTGGTACTCCTTTCCATCGAGCGTGATAACACCTCTTGTATAGTCGATGTGGCGCAACACGGCTCGGTTGGTCATTTGCCAATGGGGATGCTTTTCAAAAAGTTGTGCCTCTACCTTGAACTGTAATACGGCAATGGCCTTGTGCATAAGTGCCGTAAGCCGCATTGTTTTTTCATCGAGTTTCATCGATTCGCCACTGCTCTTCGGAATGAATTCCTTGCATGCGGTGTCGCCATAAGTCTCCATTGCAAAAGTGGCAAGCGGCACAAGGTTGATGCCGTAGCCTTCTTCGAGCGTGGTGAGGTTGGCATAGCGTAACGACAGACGTATCACATTGCAGATACATGCCACGTTGCCGGCAGCCGCTCCCATCCAAAGCATATCGTGATTGCCCCATTGTATGTCCCAGCTGTGGTAGCGTTCCATCGTGTCCATGATGACATGCGCCCCAGGTCCGCGATCGTATATGTCGCCAAGTATGTGTAGCTGGTCGATGGCCAAACGCTGAATAACGTTGCAAATGGCCACGACAAAATCATCGGCACGCCCTGTGCTGATTATCGTTTCGATAATACCGTTTACATAAGCGGCCTTGTTCGAGTCGTCAACACGTTCGTGCAGCAACTCTTGTATAATATATTTGAAGTCGGTTGGCAATGACTTGCGTACCTTCGAACGCGTGTATTTGCTCGACACGTCTCTGCATACGCTCACAAGTTGGTGAATGGTGATGTGATACCAGTCGTTAATGTCGGTTTCGCTCTCCTTAACTAGTTCTAGTTTTTGTTCTGGATAATATATAAGCGTGCACAGTTCGCGTTTCTCGGCCTCGCGCAACGTGGTTCCAAAAATCTCGTTCACCTTGCGTTTGATGTTTCCCGATGCATTTTTCAGCACATGCTGAAAGGCCTCGTACTCGCCATGCAGGTCGGCCAAGAAGTGTTCTGTGCCCTTGGGCAGGTTAAGTATGGCCTGCAAGTTGATAATTTCAGTGCTGGCCTCGGCCACAGTTGGGAACGATTGCGCCAAGAGTGTAAGGTAGCGCAAGTCGCGTTCTATCTCGTATTTCTTCTTTTTCATCTAATAGTAAACCTTAGTTATCTTGTTCGTTAAGCTTTTTGTTTGTTTGTCGTTGAGCGGAAGAATGGGCATGAACCCTTCGGGCAGCTTGAACAGATGGTGCATAACGCTCTCTACCCGCCTGAAAAAAGGCAACAGCTTAACCTTGTTTAGTGCTTGCACAAGTGCCTGTTCGTCGTAATCGGTGAGCCTTAAATTGGCGTAAAGCGTTGCCAACAATTGCAGGTGCGCCGTGTCTTTGGGCAGTGCATCGTACAAAGTGCGCACAATTTCGACGATACCATCGATCGTGGAATTGTCGTCTGGGTTGTCCGTCTCTTCTTGTTGTTCGTCCTCGGCCTCTTGTTCTTCGCCTTCAGCAAGGTTGTCGTCCTCCGGAATGGGGTCGAAACAGAAGGTTTCGAACTTAGAAAGGTCGGTCGAAGGCGTTTCGGTTTGCAGCCTTTCCAGTCCTTTTCTCACCAAGTCGAGCACGCGTTCTTGTGCGGCATACATCAATACGTACCGCCATTGGGGCGTTGTAAGCGCATCGATGGTTTCGAGGCGCAAGTCCATAGCGGCGAACATTTCGGCATCTATGCCGGCAAGCACCAACGCACCCACTAGTTCGAGGTCGGCCGCGGTGAGCATCGTGGCAGGCCAGGTGTTGAGCGTTTTATGATAAAGGCGCACAAACTGGGCTGCCATGTCCGCAGTGTCAATGGCTCCACTGATACGTGGATTGTCTATACGCACGATGTTTGCGGTGGCGTTTAGGCTTTTTAGCGTGTCACTCTCGAACTGTCCGCAAGCGTGAACCACCTCTACCCTACTCAACATTCGTTGCACTGGGATGTTGAGCAGCATGCGTTTTACTTTCAGAAGATTGTGTATTCGCCAAGGGTTTAGTTCGCCAAAGGGCGACAACACCACGGGCGTATGCGTGCGTAATGCCATGTTGTATAGGCGTAGTGCCTTGGCATCCCAGCAACCAAAGATATGAAATAGGGAGAAATCGTGTCGCCACAGGGGCGCATCGTATGTTATTTCAATGTCGGGGTTGGTTTCTAAAAGGGCAAAAAGCGTTGTCAGATATTGCCTGTCAACATCTGATACACCTTTTGATATGTACACCAACACGTTCATCTAATTTAGAGTTTATGGCTTGTAAATTCGTATTTGTCGGCCTTCATGTATTTAAGATACGACCGCATCTTGCGCCAAGGCACCATCAATTCGAACCCTATTACGCGCCACGCGGGTATGCAAGCCTTGAATATCTTAATGGCTCTGTGGGCAAACAGTATGCGCAACACGATGGTGAGCAACAGATTGGCCGATGCCAATGACACGATGAACCACCTTTCCTCTATCAATCCGTAGGCCAAACAAATGGCGGCAACGATGTAGTTGAGGTAAAGCATGATGTTGTCTAGGTTGAACAAGAACCTAATGACCCCTCCCCTTTGCAGGCTCTTGCGCGTTTCCCAAAAGAAAAGTTGCAGCGTGCGCCACTCTTTTAGCGTGGGAGCCTTGGTCTGCGTATGCGCATCGGGATGCAAAGCCACGGCCGCCGAACCTTGATCGCCAAACTTATTCACCAAGAAATCGTACTCGCCGCGCAACAGATTGAGGTTTCCAGAAAAGCCGTCGCGTTTCATGAAGTCGTCTTTCCTTATGGCCACCACGCCACCTGCGTGGCAATAAGGCTTGCCTTTGAGGGTTCGGGTGAGTATGTAAAAGCTAGATCTAAACTGTTGCATGCGCCAGGAGGTCTTGGCATCGGTGTCGAGCGCGGTGTAACCCACAACTAGGCGCTTGTCGTCTGTGAGACTTTGGGTAAACGCGGCGAGCCATTTGCAAGACGTTGGCACACATGTGGGTTCCATGATAACTACCCAATCGGTTTCGGCTGCCTTTACGCCAATGGTTAACGTCAGTTTCTTGCGG
>CAUPVH010000252.1:0-3869 GCA_963514635.1 uncultured Prevotella sp.
ACATGGCTGCAATAGCCACGAACATCCAATAAAATAATCTCTTTTTCATAAAGTTACTTTATAAATAATTGTGATTAAGCATATATTTGTTATGTCTTTGTGATGGTGCATTTTGAAAAGCACTCAACTGCAAAAGCTTTACTGTTCAAATGCCGCTTTGCTCTACAAATACATTAGAAATGCCACCAGATTTAACAGGTAGAAGCTGCCAACAAAACAACGCTTACGATGAACACACAGAAGGCATGCAGGCAACTAGATGCCTGCATGCCTAACTTGTTCATTGATTAAAGGCTATTTCGCTTTTTTAAATCGATAGTAATCGCCATCACTGTTGTAGACAAACTCAAGAGTATCATCATTAATCATTCTTATCGCTTGCTGTTCACCATTAATCACAATATACTTGGTGTCTCCAATAACCACACTCCAATTTTTCCAAGAAATCGAAGTCACACCAAGTGTTATCTTCAGTGAACCATTAGCCTGGAAGTCAAAGTTCGTCTTTACCGACATTCCTTCTACGGGTTCGCCAGATTCATGATATTTGCCTTCGAGGTCCCAGCTACCCACTACCTGCCCTTTCAGTACAGCTACGGGATCTGCATCTTTGTTGTCATCGCTACTGCACGATGTCAGCGACATCAAGCTTACCGACATGGCTGCAATAGCCACGAACATCCAATAAAATAATCTCTTTTTCATAAAGTTGCAATTTAAATTAGTAAAAGTGATAAAACAAATCTCTTCCGCTTATGCAGCAGACGTACATTTAAAAGCGTACCTAACTGCGTCGCGTTATCGGGCAAAGGTTGTTTCGTCCTTTAATTAATTATTATTCTTGCCAAGAACATTAAATCAAGGCTTTTAGAATCAATGCTGCTTATCATCCAATCGCGTCCACTTTGGGTACACGCTCCAATCCAACAGCCATTCAGGATTTGGCATTCGCCACTCCAAGCCACCTTGCAGGTTGTTGTGCGTGTGGTTGTATCAGCGTTTTTTGAAATCATAATGAAAGTAAGTATCGGTCTAACGCTCCTTTCGCCAGCATCCATACACACAACAAGAGCTTTCATTACTTCATGTTCTGCACTTTCAAGCTACCAACAAAGCATCTCTTCTTTATCGTCAGCAGCCTTACAGCGCGAAGTCTACGACACCGAGCTTACCTCCGTGGCCCAATAGCCACAAACAAGATGTTGAATGTCTTACCTTTCATAAAGTTCTCAGTTTGATTTCATTAGGCATAATGCCTTATATCTGTTACACTCTGCAACAAATATACCCAAGAACTATTACTGAGCACAAGATGTTTGCATATCGTGATGCGCCATTTAGCATGACGCAACCCCATTTCGCCGTTCTTCAACTCGGCTATATGTTATCAATGCAAAGATACACCATTATCCTATAACCACCAAATATTGTAAAACAAACTAACCCAAAAAGTATTATTAATTAACATACGCATCACTAAGAACAACATCTCGCCACAACAACAAGATGCTTTGCACACTTGCAAAAGGCATAAAAAACGAAGAACCACGATAGAGATGCAAACCATTAGCAGAGTTCGAGTAAAGCTACTGCCTTATAGTTACTACCAACTAAGAAACAAACGGAGCATAAACTCCTATAAAACAAGCAACTACAACCTCATAAACAGAATACGAAACAATCCACACCAGCAATAAGATAAGCGCATACCAGCAGCAAAGAAAGCACGACTTTGCGGCTTATACAGCCCTCACCAACAATAGCAGACAACGCATACACGCGGACTACAACAGCATCCCCACCACAGGCAGGCCAACAGAACGGATGTTAAATTATTTCCTAACTAGTGCATTAGGCATTTGTTTTTTACGCTTTTCCAAACGCTATTGGCCTGTACATGGTCTTTCGCCCATACGACCACACCTTAATATATACGCGCGTGCGCGCGCGTAAGCGTAACAATCAACGCGCTCTGTGCTGCCAGTCAAAACCTATCACATAAAGCCTTGCTGCCTTAGTACCTTCAACAGGGCCTCCGACATGGCTTCGTTGGCCGCCTTGGTGTAGCGAACGTCGGTGTAAACCTGTGCCAAAGTTTCCTTCTTGTTCTCGGCAACAAAGGCCTTGTTAACGGCTAAATCTTCTTTTCCCGCATAAAAGTCGTCTATCTTCGTGGGCGTATAGTCGCGATAAACCTCATCGTGTATAAAGGCCGCAAGCGGAAGTCGGTCGCTCAATGCAGGCTGTTCGTCGGGCCAACCAAGGGTAAGCGTAGCCACAGGCACCACCAAGGGCGGCAGTTGCAGCACGTCAATAATCTGCTGGGCGTTATAAATGGTTGTGCCAAGAAAGCAATAACCCAACCCCTCTTCTTCGGCCAAGCAACAAAAAGTCTGTGTAAAGAGCAAGGCATCTGTGGCTGCATTCATAAACGAAAGGAAGTTGTCGTAGCCAGGATGCGCCTTTCTCTGTTCGGCCCAAAGCGTGGTACGCCTGAAATCGGCACAAATGGTGAGCACCACAGGGGCTTGCGTGGTCATTGGCTGATTGAAATGGGCAGGTGCAAGGCGGCGTTTTTGGCTCGCATCGCGCGTCACCACCACGCTGTATAGCTGCAAATTGCCCATCGTTTGCGTGCGTGCGGCCTGTTCCAGCAAGTTGTTTAGCAGCTGTTCGCTCACGTCGTCGGCCTTATATCGGCGTATGGTTGTTCTGTTCTGCAATGATTTCATCATCATGTAATTTGTTGTTTGCCCCACAAAGTTAAGGATAAAGTATTGAAAAGCATTCTTCGCACGCCATAAAATGGTGCGAAAAACATCGCGTTTGCAAATCGTTTCATCCTAAACCGCCGCCAACACACATTGTCGCCCTACACCGATTTAGCACTTTCAAGTTGTAAACATCAAGTGCACATCTACCATACAAAATCTTAACAAAGAGTAAATTATTGCGACTTAACGTTAAAAGAAAACTACTAAAATACACTAAAAAATAAATCAACAAAGTGAAAATACAGCACCTTAATAATTAAAAAAGTGCTAAATTACAGAAAAAACGAACCATAAAAGTAACAAGTTAACAGATAAATGTGTATCTTTGCAGAGCAATACCACTAATACGGCATTTCAGTATAGTTTTCATTAATTGTTACTCTACTATCTATAACAACCAGATGACGGTCTCTTCATCTATCACCAACTAACAGGGGTCTATCAGAGACCACGGGCCCCAAGGGAGGTTAAACCATGAAACTTAAAAGAAAGAGTTATGGTCAGGAAGACTATGAGCTCGACAATGTTTACAACGAAGAAGAACTTTACGGTCAAACAGTAGATTCTTCTATATGGTACACGTAACAAATACGTGTGGAATTTTCACAACAACAGGAACTCGCCCTTAGCATAAGGCATAACAAATTGGGGCGAGGCTTCATGAAGGAATAGGAAAAGGGGTCTAAGGCGCGCATTGAATTATGCCACTTTAGACTTTTTTTATTCCCTCGCTTCTCGACTAGCTCATGCAAGGAAAGGGTGAAAGCCGATTGGCAAACCTAGTCCACCAACAACAATTGCCAAACGAAACAACAACAATTGCTAAACGAAACAAATCACTTTACCACAGATGAGAAAAACCAAAAGCATACTCCGCGCCACACTTGCAGGCCTATGCCTACTTGCCTTAACAGCCTGCACTGCCAGCAAACAAACCAACAACGACATAGAACAAATTAGCTATCACGAGGCGCGAAACTTCTTTCTGAACCAAGGGCAAGAACTGGCTGTGGGGCAGAAAATAACCAACGACAAAGACTTCGACAAGTATTTCGGCTTGGCTGCATTCATGGGGAAAGGCGGCGAACCCACTCG
>CAUPVH010000253.1:0-3862 GCA_963514635.1 uncultured Prevotella sp.
CTACAAATGAGTTAAAGTCGTGCCATTGGGGTTGTAATTCTCCCTTTTGAAAGTCGATAAGCTTTTGTCCAAGTTCAATTTCTAAAACCTCTCCTGTTGAACGATTGTAGAAAAAGCCGCCTTCTCCCTCAAAGCTGTCGAGCGGAATGTACTCGTTGGGCAATTCAAGTGCATCGTGGGCAAATGTAATGGCAAGCTCGTAATTTGTATTTATTGCGAACCAACATATTTGATAAAGTTCTTGATGTCTGCCATAAAAGGTGGGACTGTCTTCTACGTGCAAGAAGAATGTTGCAAAATCCGTGGTTAGGTCTATGTTCAGTTTCCTTAGTGCATCGGCATATTCTTGCGTGTAGTCGTCATTCCACCAACCTTTCTCCTTACAAAAGGTTTTGATTTTTTCTGATAGCATAAGTTTCTATGTTTTAAATTTGTTGAAGTACGTTGCCCAAATATTGCATTGTACTAAACGTATGGTTTGTAAAATGAGCGTATATCGGTTTAGTTGCTGGTGCTGCGCGTTTTGTTCCACTTGAAAAATATCATGAACCACGCACCAACACAAACCACAAAGATAACAAATTTGGTGGTCTTATCTGGGCTATGTCTGAATAATGAATTGAGCATCATTATCTGTACGATAAGGTGGAAACAGGCGGAGGCTAATACAGACTTTGTTGTTTCGGCGATTTTGCCTATTCCCCAACTGCCAAAAATAAGCAAAGATAAGAAGGTTAGGTTGTGTACAATAGACCTGTCGTGCACGAATGAAAGATGCCACACGTACCAGAGGCATCCAATTATTAAGTACTTCGCCCAGGGTTTAAGGCCTTTCAGTTCCTCTTGCAGATACCCTCGCCAGCCATATTCTTCCTCGATGCAGTAGACTATGGTGCCAATGATGGCGACAAACGCGTAGATGTGGTTTTCAAGTTTGTAGTCGTTATTAACGCCTATCGCGGTAAGTAGTACGATTGGGATGGCGCACATCAATAGCGATTTCTGCTTGGAAGTGCCGAACAATGACATTTCTACCCTTCGTTCTTTCCTCAAAATGGGCATAACAATGAAGGTGCCCAAAAGTACACCACTAGGGTGAAGCAGTGCGAATACGAGGATGGAGAGCCATGTTGGCAGCTTTTGTATCGCTGGATGAATGTTGAAAACATCAAATCTAAATAGGTTTGATACTGCTGTTGCTATGATAAAGAATATCAGTAACCTTTTCCAGCTTACAGGATTGGTCGTGATTTTGTCTGTCATCTTTACTAAGTGTCTTGGTTCTAACTATGTAAGTATCTACGCAAAGCGGTTTATTTTATTGTGTGTGGCCATAATAAATGCGGTTTTGATTGGTGTAAATAAAAACAATTCGTATATTTGCAGTATAATAATCGTTGCCACAGGGAGATGCTTTTGATAAGCCATGCAACATGTAAACACACTAACGGATGGAAAGACTATTGTACATTATAATCCTAGTTGTCGCGTATGTTTGGCTCAGGCGGCTCAGACATAAAGGCGAACGTGGGGTGGAGCGTGGAGACTCTGCCACCGAATATCCTGCTGTGTGGCTTTCGTATACCAGGAACGAGCCTTGTTTTAAAATGGCTGGACGACTGACTGAGTGGCGAGAAACGGGGAAAGAGACTGAAGGTAGACCGTATGAGAACGATGCGGAGGGGCATAACGAACACGCTGTGACGATAAGGATTAATAGAAAGAACATAACAATGGAAAACAAATACGTAGACATGAGCACCCTCGACATGATTGAGGCGATATGCAAGGCGTTGGGTTGCCCGTTTGAAAGGGACGAGGAGAATTTTGCCGACTTTACTTTTCAAGGCGAAGATTTTAGAATTCAGACTTTGCACGGCACACGTTACTTTAACATCATGCGCGTTTCTTGGGCAGAGGCAAGTCTTGATGATGTTGACCAAGTGGCCTGTTTGCAACGAACTATTAATGAGGTGAACATGTATGCCGCATGTGTTGTGGTTTATACCATCGACACCGAGGCGAACGTTATGCACCTGCATTTTCGGCGTCATGCGGTGATTACGCCTGAAATGCCTGCCGTTGAAGAGTATTTTAAGTCGTTGCTGATGCCTTTCTTCTCGGTGGAACACGACTTTGTGAACGAGTTTCAGAACATGAAAAAGGAGATGGGGCTGGAATAGGAGAGGCGTTTAAAGGTGAAAAGGTGAAAGGGTGAAAAGGTGAAAAGGCGTTTAAAGGTGAAAAAGTGAAAGGGTGAAAAGGTGAAAAAATGGCTGCGCCTCTTAACTTGTTAGCTCGCAACCTAGTCAACTTGTTAACTCGTAAACTTGTCTACTTGTTTACTTGTGAATTCGTCAGGTCGTAAACTTGTCCTCTCGTCAACTCATCTGCTTGTTTACTCGTCAACTTGTCTACCCGTTTACTTGTCAGCTCTTCATCTACTCCACATATAGATAAGGGTGTGCACCTACGTTATAGGCGCACACCCTTATTTTATAAGCGATTTGCTTTGGGGCAAACCTTGTGTGTTATCGTTTTAAAAGGCGGTGGGTTTGCACTTGGCCGTCGGCCATTACTTGCACGAGATATACGCCCGGAATAAGGTTGGCGAGCGAAACGCTTACTTCTGTGCCGTCTGTTGCAATAACGCTGCTAAGCAAACGACCGTTGGTGTCGAAGAGCTTTACGCGTTGTAGACCTGTGCCGCGCACCGTTAACGAGTGGCCATCGTTGTTGGTTAGGTTGTAGTTGGCAGTGGTTGTGCCAGCGATATGGGTTACTTTCGATGCCACGGTAAAGATAGTTTCCTCCTTATCATATAGCTTTTCTACATCGAAACGTTCGGCATCCGGGTTGTCGATGCCTGCGCTTGTTTCCTTAATCAGCACCAACTTCATCCTGTATTTGCCTTCGTTTAGGGTGCTGGGTACGTTGATGGTAAACGGCATCCATGTTGTACGGAAACCATCGAGCTCCATTGGCTTTGTGCGTTGCGCCTCAAAAGCCACGTTACCCTTGGCATCGAGCAATTGTAACTTTGCGAAATAGCCGAATCCCAGCCCGCCTTTGTTCCTTATGGGGACATGGATGGTTTCTTCGTTTCCTGGTTTTAGCCAAAGTTTAGACGGCTGTTCGGTTAGTTGGAAACCTGCATTGATCGAGTCTTCCTCCACAATACGCACCCTGCCGTTGCCTATTTCAATCACCATTCGTGGTGCTTGTCGCATGTGTATCCATTCTCCCCAGCGGCCATTTTCTTCTAACGGGATGCACATGGGCAGCAGTTGGTAATAGCCATTGTGTAGTTTTGAGAGGTCTATCTTTATCTTCACAGTTTGCGGGTTGGTGTAGTCGCGACCCATTTCTCCGTTAGAATATTGCCCGTAGACGCGTTTTGTATACCCACCAATGGCGTGATCGTCCGACGGACAGACAGTTATCCGCTTGCCATTCATGTCGAATATGCCCACGCCGATATCGCCCTTGAAGGGCTTTCCGTAGTTATTAAATTCGTTCATCTCAACAGCTGGCATGTAGCCAACGGCAAAAGTTTTGCCACTTCCTCGGGGGAGCTTTAGACTTCCCCCAATATTGAACTTCAGTTTGGGCGTGCTTGCCAGCAATGCGGAGTCTATTGGTTTTGTGTTCGACTTGTTGGGGTGAGCCAATATCGCAATTAGACCGTAGCTGAACGTCATAGGCTTTCCGCCAAACTCGTTTCCTGATTGTGCAACAGACAGCGTTGAGAGCGAGAAATACGCATCGCCCTGACCGCCCCAGCCAAAGTTCATGTGGAAAAGTCCTTGCTCGTTAAACCCGTCTGTAACCCAAGCGTGCCCTCCTCTGCCTCCTCGTTGAC
>CAUPVH010000254.1:0-3854 GCA_963514635.1 uncultured Prevotella sp.
TTGATTATCGTCAAAGCGAATGTAAATATTTAGTTTTAGTTACCTTTGCAGCAAAGTGTTAACTTCACAAAATGAACTATGGCATATTTGGAATTCGCTCGGTTTGAATCGCACGCAGTTGCGGTATGGACATCCACAAGAAGGTTGTGGTTGCGACAATAAGGACACTTGTTCACAAAGAACGTTGGATGTTTGAAACTTTCACTAACTCTTTGATACGGATTACAACAAGTTTTCTTTTGTCTTAGCTCTGATAATAACTAAATAACTGTAAAATCTCTACTTTTAAGGAAGGTTCTAAAAGATGGTCTTCTCTGTATTTGGTGAGCAGATTTCACTTACTTATTGAAGGAGTAGGATTGATTATACTATTTGCAAATAAGTGAAAGATGCCGAACAAAAGCAAGAAGACAGTGAAAGGCTATGCATGAAATAAGCATTGTACTTTATCGAGGAATTTTTAGAACAAGCCTTAAGTTTGTAGACCACAAAATGTTTGCTTATGAAAAAAAGTGTTTTAATGGCATTGGCCATACCATTCCTGCTACTCGCATTTGTGGGTTGCAGCAAGGATGATGCGGAAAAAAGCGACTTAAAGGTTCGTTTCAAAGTATTGAATGCAAAAGGGGAAGAAACGAGCGTGTTCAAACATGGTGAGGACATTCTCTTTGAACTGACGGTAATGAATGAAGGCGAAAAACCTGTGGAGGCATGGAAAATAATAGACTTGCGCGATGTGTTCCATGTATACACATCAGACGGAAAAGACATGGGAAAACCGTGGGATGAAATTTACGATCCCTTTTATGTGATGAGGTATATACCTGCACATGGGGATTTTAATTGGCTTTGCAGCTGGTTAGAGAAGAAAAACTTTTTTATACAAAAACGTCCGAGAACCGCCTTACCTGTTGGTGATTATGTGGCACGGTTCAACGTAACGTTAGAGAATAAACACATGGTTGAATGTAAGGTGGATTTTAAAGTGGAATAAATTATGAAGAAGACAATCTTTACCTTTATGACCTGTCTCTTTATGTATGTGCTGTTTATACACTAGTTGAAACAAAGGTTACCTTCTCTGTATTTTTTAGAATCTGCCAGAACAGCTGTTCTGGCAGGTCGTTAAAGGTGACATGCCTGTTAATAACAAACCAATCGGGCAAGTTAATGAGAAGAACATGTGTCAATTTAAAAAATATAGAGAAGGTAATTTTTGGAACCAGCCATGATGATAGTTGTCTATCTGTCTAGAACTGGAAATAGATAAAGGGCTGTATGGCGCTGCTTTTTACCTGTATAACGATATAAATAACGATAACTAGGAATAGTGCGCACACCACCACATTGCAGCGACGCAGGCCGGCTATGATGCCCTCTTGCCAGCGATTGGGTATGTAATGGGTGACGAAACCGAAGAGCATCAGGGCCAATACGTACTTGTAGCCGTTCAAAACAGGAATGAAGAGGTCGGCGCGGAAGTCGGTAAAGATGCGGTTAAGCATCATCTTGCTGGTTTCGAAAGACAAGTTGCGGAAGAACAACCATGTGAAACACACGAAATGGAAGGTGACAAAGATGGCCAAAGGACGGCGAATGCCACGGCTAACATAGCCGCGCGGATGCTTTAACAGCCCTTGCGAGAACAGCTTATGCACCGCTAAGGCCACGCCATGCATGCCGCCCCAGATGATAAAGTTGAGGCTTGCGCCATGCCAAAGGCCGCCAAGCAGCATGGTAAGGATGAGATTGAAGTACTGCCTTATCTTTCCTTTGCGGTTTCCACCCAATGAAATGTAGATGTAATCGCGTATCCAAGTGGAGAGCGATATGTGCCAACGCCGCCAAAAGTCGCTGATGTTGGTGGCGGCATAGGGCGCGTTGAAGTTCAAAGGGAAGTGGAAACCCAACAGCAAGGCTATGCCAATGGCCATATCCGAATAGCCAGAGAAGTCGCAATATATCTGCATGGCATAGCCATAGATGCCCAAGAGGTTTTCTAAACCGCTGTAAAGGCCTGGATTGTCGAAGATGCGGTCTACGAAGTTGAGGCTGATATAATCGCTTATCACGGCTTTTTTAAACAGTCCGATGAGGATAAAGAACAGTCCGCGGGCGAACATGTCGCGCGTAATGGTTAGCGGTTGGCGTATCTGTGGCGCAAAATCGCTGGCGCGAACGATGGGACCGGCCACCAATTGGGGGAAGAACGACACGTAAAAAGCATAGTCGAGCAAGGAGGGTAGGGGCTTTAAGTGGCCGCGATACACGTCGATGGTGTAGCTAAGACTTTGAAACGTGAAGAAACTAATGCCCACGGGCAAGAAGATGTCCCAGGGTTGGAAGTTGTGTTCTAGCATGCGCGCCACCATCCCAACGAAGAAATTGGTGTACTTGAAGTAGCCCAACAAACCTAGGTCGATAACCAAACTCAACGTAACAAACAGCTTTCCCAGCCCTCGACGCTCGCGATAACGGTGTATGAGGTTGGCTAAGAAGAAGTCGCTGATGGTAACTAGCGCGAGCAAGAAGAAATACAAACCGCTGCTTTTGTAGTAAAAGTAGTACGAAAAGGCGGTTACGAAGAGCAAACGTGCCGTAAGACGGCGTTGCAAGCACATGTAGACGAAGGCAAACCCCAAGAAAAGCATGAGGAAAAGACCCGTCGAGAAGATGAGCGGCTCGTCGGAATTGTAGGTGAGAAGGTCGGTAACACGGTGTATCTCTGCGGCGTGTTGCTTGGTGAATTCGGCAATTTGGTCGGCATAGTACGACACTTTTTCGACGAATTCGGACAGTTGTTTAATCATTTCTTTTCTATTGCTTTGCGTCTAACATAGTTTTTGTACCCCTCTTTAAACGAAGGGAACATCTTCCTGGCCAGTTCTTTACCGCCCTTGTAGTTGAGGTGGGTGTAGTCTTTGTTGGCATAACTGCGTTCAACCAGCGTTTTTACGCTGCTTTCTCCACCCATAGCCTCGAAGAAATTGAGGAAAGCCACCTTCATGTCGGCCGCCATTTGCTGTTGTAGGGCCACCAGTTGCTTTACTTCTTTCATCGTTTGTATGCCGTTGGGCGAGCGTTGGTCGCGGTCGGGAACGCTTACTACCAATATCGATGCTTGTGGAAAGGTTTGCCGCATCAGCTCAATCACCTTCTTCATCTTCGTTGTATAGCCCTTCATCACGCTCAATGGGTTGCCGGGAACGGCCACGTTCAGGCCGAAATGCAGCACGATAAGGTCGTAAGGGCGCAGTCTGCTGAAATCTTGCAGGCGGTGTGTGGGTATCTTGGCCAGCGTTAATCCGGGCGAACCGCGCATGGAGAAGTTGTCGAGCGTTACGCCTTTGTCGCCGTCTAGCGTTAGTCCGTACAGGAAAGTGCCACTTCCCACGCCCTTAAAGGCAAAGCCAATGCTGTTGAGCGAGTCTTTAACTTCTAGCTTTTGCACGGCAGTGGAGCCGGTAAACTTATGTTCGCTGATGTGCCCTTTGCCGTCGTTGCTCTTGATGGTTACGCTAGTGGGGGTGTGAAAGTAAAGCGTTGATATGGTCCAATTTTGGGTATGGGCGTAGTTTTTGGTGCCGCTCACCTTTATCCACGAGCCTTCGCGTGGCGCGAAATAGCGTTCGTTGATGCCTTGCTTTGAGATGTCGAAGGGCTTTTTGGCCACGGCATACTCGGTAATGCCACTATATTGCTGCCTGATGGATATGCGGTTTTGCTGCATTCGCGACCCCGTGTCTACCCATCCCACGCCGCATCCGCCCCATGTGCGTTGGAACAGCTCGCGTAAGTCGGCCGTCAGGATGTCGCCTTCGATGTACGAGTCGCCGAAATAGGCTATGCGCACG
>CAUPVH010000255.1:0-3852 GCA_963514635.1 uncultured Prevotella sp.
GGTGAAAGCATCCCTAAAAACGGGAAAAGAGTTAGATAAGGCCGAACGCATCATGAACGATGTGCTGGCCAAACCCGACAATCGAAAAGAAATTAAGATATGGTTGCTGCTTTTCGATGTTATCAAAAAGCAATACGAACAGGGTAACGAACGATTGTATTTGCAGCAGTCGGCCGACACCGTAACCATGTACAACCTTACAAAGAAGATGTGCTTAACGCTCGAAAGCATCGACTCGGTGGAGTTGGCCAATGCCAATGGCGACGCAAGCAAGCTGAAATATCGAAAGAAACACGCCGACGAGTTTTTCACTTATAAGGCAAACTTATTCTATGGTGGCACTTATTTCATGAGCAAGAAGATGTACGACAAGGCTTATTCCTTCTTCTCGCTTTACATAGATTGTGCCAAAATGCCCATCTTTACAGGTTACGACATACTCAATACCGACAGCCAACTGCCACGCGCAGCGTTCTTTTCGGTATATTGTGGCTACAAGTTGCACAAGCCCGAATTGGCTTTGCGCTATCTTCCCTTGGCTCAAAAAGACAAGGAACGCTACGAATACCTGTTGCAATACCTTGCCGATGTGTATCAATCGCAGAACGATACCGATAAGTATATGGCCGTATTGAAAGAAGGTTTTCAGGATTATCCCACACAAACATATTTCTACACGCGTCTAATCGAACATTATTCCAAAGACAACAACTGGTCTTCGGCCAACGCCTATGTAGACCAGGCCATGCAAGCCATGCCCGAACACCTTTGGTTGCGTGTGGCCAAGAGCACCATTCTCTTGAACCTTGGCAACTATAACGGCTGTATTTCCCTATGCGATAGCATCATTGCCAAACATAAGGACCTGCCAGAAGTGTACCTCAACGCTGGCTTGGCCTACTTTAACCGTGCCGTTGAAGAGGAGAAAACGGCTCGCACATCGCGCGACTTGAAAAAGAAAGTGGCGGCAAGTTATCGTGGTGCGCTGCCTTATATGGAGCAGTATCGCCGCATGGCTCCAAACGATCAGAGCCGTTGGCTGTTGCCGCTTTACACCATTTACCTCAACTTGAACATGGGTAAAGAGTTTGAAGAGATGGATAACTTGATGAAGGCGGCGAAATAGAATTTGGTAAGTTGATGAGTTGGTAAGTTGATGAGTTGGTAAGTTTGTGAGTTGCTTGGCTAGATGGCAATAAACTCACGCAGTTATTTACTTTCAAAGCAGAAAAAACTTTTAAACTTATACACACTCCAATTGACGACTTTATATATTCATAAACTTCCCAACTCAATAACTCACAAGCTCTCAAACTCATAAACTTCCCAACTCATAAACTCATAAACTTATAAACTTCCCAACTCATAAACTCATAACGATGAACCATATAGACTTGGCTAAAGCCTTTCGTAAACTAGGTGTCGAAAGCCTTAACGACATGCAAAAGGCCACAGCCACAGCCATGCAGGCTGGCAAGGGCGATGTGGTGGTGCTCTCGCCCACAGGTACGGGCAAGACACTTGCTTACCTTTTGCCCCTAGTAGAGATGATAAACCCAGAGAACGACAATGTTCAGGCCGTGGTGATTGTACCCGGACGCGAATTGGCTTTGCAGTCGCAGCAGGTGCTAGCGGCTTTGGGCGCAGTGCGTGGCATGGCTTGTTACGGCGGACGAGCAGCTATGGAAGAGCATCGCGCTTTGAAACAGCTACGTCCACAAGTGGTTTTCGCCACCCCAGGCCGCTTGAACGACCATCTTGCTAAGGGCAATATCTCTGCCAACGATGTGCATCTGCTGATTATCGACGAGTTTGATAAATGCTTAGATATGGGTTTCGAAAACGAAATGCGAACGGCATTGGCCTCACTTCCGCAGGTGCAAAGGCGAGTACTGCTGTCGGCAACCAACTCGCCGCGCATTCCCTTGTTTGTTGAGAACGCCAAACTTCAATGCGTAGACTTTGTTGGCGAGGCCGAGAAAGTTAAGCAACGTATTGCCGTGTACGAAGTAAAGAGCGACTCGAAAGACAAACTCGACACGCTACATCGTCTTTTGTTGGCGTTCAATGGTGAAAGCACCATCGTTTTTCTCAACCATCGCGACAGTGTGGAGCGCACCAATGCCTTTTTGGTTGAACAAGGATTTGTAACCAGTCTTTTTCATGGCGGACTAGAACAGGATGCTCGTGAGGCTGCACTTTATCGCTTTGCCAACGGCAGTGCCAATGTGCTTGTATGCACCGACTTGGCATCGCGTGGGCTAGATATCGACGATGTGCAACACATTGTGCATTACCATTTACCCGAAACAGCCGATGCTTACACACACCGTATTGGGCGAACGGCTCGTTGGGATAAGCTGGGTAATGGCTACTTCATCCTTTCGGAAGGCGAACGAATACCCGAATATGTAGACAGCGAGGTGCAACCTTTCGCCCTCCCCTCTGCTAATGGTAAGGCACAAATGCCGCGAATGGCCACCTTATATATAGGTAAGGGTAAGAAAGACAAGATTAGCAAAGGCGACATCTTGGGCTTTCTCTGCAAGAAAGGGCACCTTAACAACGACGACATTGGCCGCATCGACGTAAAGGAACGTTATGCCTACGTTGCTGTTAGTCGAAACAAAGTAAAGCGTTTGCTTGCTGATGTGGCTGGCGAAAAGATAAAGAGTGTTAAGACGATTGTTGAGGAGGTGAAGTAAGAGGGTTTAGGGCAACCCCATTCAGCAACAACAACCAAAGTCGCGTAAAGTAAATTTAGGCTTAGAGTCAGACCTGTTGATGAGTTTACCTGTTGGCGAGTGCCCAAGTTTACCAGTTAGCGAATGGCCAAGTTAGCAAGCCACTAGGGTTAGATATACAAATAAAGGATTTCTCACGGCCATGTGGCACGGAGAAATCCTTATGCGTTTATTTGAGATTGAGATACGGTGTAGGCTGCTTATCTCACCGTTTCTTTGCGCTTGCCAATCCAAGCCAAGATGCCGCCTTCAAGGTTAATCACCTTATAACCTTTGGCACTTAGCTGCTTGGCTGCTGTTGCGCTGCGCCTTCCGCTACGGCAATAAACGGCCACGGGACGATCTTTTTGCAGTTTACTTTCGGCATCGGCCAAGAAGTTAGGGCTGAAAACGTCTACTAAAACAGCTCCTTTAATATGACTTTCTGCAAACTCTTCGTGTGTGCGAACGTCTAGAACTTGTGCAGAGTCGTTCTTAATGGCTTGTTCGAAACCGTCAACGTCTACGTTGGTGTATTGGCTTTGCGCGCAAGCACCGAATATTGTACTCCAAATTGACATAAAAACAAATGCGATTTTTTTAATTCTTGATGTTTTAACTGATTGGTTCTGTTGGTCCATTATTAATATTTTTAAAAGGGTTTTGCCTTGATGCTTGCTTGCAGATGCACGTAGGGTAGGGGCGTTGGCATGTATTCCATCTGCGTTGTGCCCAGCCATACGCCATGTTTGCAAGCAGCTATAAGGCTGTTGTGTTAGCTATTTCGTTCAGTTCGCAGGTTGGCCCAATGGCACGTTTTCAAGGCCATTGTTCGCTTAGGATAGTGGCCAGTTGCTTATCGAAATAGTTGTTCTAGTTTTCTTTCGAGTTTCTTCCAAAGCACAGTTCCCATCACCACTTTGCCTTCGGGGTCGACAAGTACCATTGATGGAATCCACTTTACGCCATAGGTTTTTGAAATTTCAGCCTCGCGCATCTTCTTTAACTCACTGGCATGGGCATAGTTCATACCGTATTTCTCAATGGCAGCCTTCCATAGTTCGGCGTCGACATCGAACGAAATGCCCACGAAGGCTACACCCTTATCTTTAAATCTGTTGTACAGGTC
>CAUPVH010000256.1:0-3830 GCA_963514635.1 uncultured Prevotella sp.
TCAAACTTAGCGGGTACATGATATCGCAATATCAATGGGCCGACCAAGAAGGTGCTGAAAGCAACGGATTTAACATCCGTATGGCGCGCCTTTCGTTAGAAGGACGTGCGCTTACCGACTTCTATTGGAAAGCCCAGGTGCAGTTTAACGGCAATACGGCCACCCTCGGCACGTCGCCGCGTGTGGTGGATGTGTTTGCCGAATGGCAGAAGTATAAGCCCTTCCGCTTAAAGCTGGGACAATTTAAGCGGCCGTTCACCTTCGAAAATCCCATCCACCCCATCGACCAGGGCTTTATGTCGTTCGGGCAAAGTGTGTTAAAACTATCGGGATTTAGCGACCGAACGGGCGAGGCCGCCAGCAATGGGCGCGACATCGGCTTGCAAATTCAGGGTGACCTTTTTCCCAACAGCAACGAACGGCCACTGCTTCACTATCAGGTGGGCGTGTTTAACGGGCAGGGCATCAACATGCGCGATGCCGATCAGCGCAAAGACGTTATTGGCGGACTGTGGGTTATGCCCATTAAAGGCATGCGCTTGGGCGCGTTTGGCTGGACTGGCTCTTACGCGCGAGTGGGAAATTACACACTAGTAGACCCCGATACACACGAGCCAATATTGGATGGAACAGGACAAAAACAGGTGGTGAAAGGCAAACAAACGGTAGAGAAACGCCGTTTTGCCGTGAGTGGCGAGTATGTTACAAAGGGTTGGACCTTCCGCAGCGAGTACATTTACAGCAAAGGCTATGGCTTTAAGACCGTTCATAACACCAAAGCCGACCTGCAAGATGCCAACATCAATTACGAGGCAGGCGACAAAGCCTATGGCTTCTATGGCTTGGTCATTGCGCCTGTGGCCGATTTTAATGGGAAAAAGCTGCACGTAAAGGCACGTTTCGACCAATATTGCCCCAACGGAAAGCGCAGCACGGCCAAGACTTTCTACGAACTAGGCATCGACTGCGAACTATCGCGAATGCTTAAACTAAGTGCCGAATATGCGTTGGTGAACGATAAGGCACTGAAAAAGACCAACTATAACCTCGTTGATTTCCAACTGGGGCTGAGGTTCTAGGGCTGTTTTTGGCTGATGTGCTGGGCTATTAAGCTCATCAGCCGTATACTAAGAACGTCTTATTGACGTGTCAACGCGTTTGCTTGTTAGCCTGTAAGCTCGTTGCTAGTTTAGCCAATCAACTAGTCAATTTGTTGCTTGCCATCTGGTTAACTTGTGAACTTGTAAGCTAGTAAATAGCTTAACTTGTAAATTAGTAACCTTGTTAACTTATCAATTTGTAACCTTGTTAACTCGTTAACCAGTAAACATGCAGGCTCGTTGGTTTGTCAACTTATATGTAAATAGAGTTAGTGAAGAAGAGCGGATTAAGCAGCGCAACCTAAATTGGCCTAAGCGTCGGCGTATTATAGGGCGCGTTTTATTCGCAGTGTTGACCATTTTGGCCATTCTGATAGTGGCCTTTGCCGTGTGGGCATACATGGTGGAATAGTGCAAATCCATAGCTGTTGCAAAGCGTTTGCAGCAGTGTCTTCTTCCTTTCCTGGCCACATGATGGCCTATACGTCGTGCACTAGCAGTTTGATAAAAACGGCTAGCGGGTGAATTCTTATTCATACACGCAGCGTCTTTCCTTGCGTGCGTGTATAGTTTGTCGTATGTTTTTCATTTGTTCTAAGGCCAAAATCAGATGTGTTTCTTGTCATACGAACCTCGCACCGTATTGCGTGCGAGGGGTTTACAAGTATATAAGATGTAATTCACTAGGTTGGCGTTTCGTAATCAGGAGTCGGACGTTTTGCAATCACGTTTTAGTAATATCGCCATTTGCGGCTTGTTGCATCTCATTAACGCAACTCGGTCTTTCTAGAGCATCTTTCATTGTATTTCTAGACTGCTGAATCTTTGTTAAATATGTTGTCTTTATTTTACAAAACATGTACTGTTCGCCACGCCCTTCTAGCGAAAAAATATGCTCATAAGCAAGCAATTTGCCGCTAATTGCAACTTTGCATGTTGAATTTTTGCCCCATTCTTTTAAGCTTTATCTGCATTTTGCACCATTTTGCCTTTCTAGATTGGTTGCAAACTCGTAATTTTTCAAGCCCAATTACGCCCTATTAGCCACGAAAACTCCACTTTTTAATGTCTATTTTGCCTTTTTAGCCATGATTTTAATGGCTTGAAATGGTTTTGTCTATACCATTTTGATGAATATTTATGCTTATCGCTTCGCATTTTGCAGCATTTTACCTTGCGTTTAGCACCAAAATGCGCTGCGTTTAGCACCAAAATGCCTTGCGTTTAGCACCAAAATGCACTGCGTTTAGTACCAAAATGCACTGCGTTTAGCACCAAAACGCACTGCATTTAGCATCAAATAGTCCAAAATCTGGTGCAAATTGCGGTTTTATGCAATGCGCATTCACTTTGCTTGCATTTACAATCAACCCCATTTTATATCGAAACAACCCTTCGCGAGAATCGATTTTTGCGGCAAGGCGGGCGATTGGTGAGCAAAAAGGGCACTCATAATGTTAAAATCCTTACTGAAAATAAGACAAAAGAGGCTCTGTGATGTACGCGCGAGTGGGCAATGGGGCGGATAGCATGTACGCTTACAGGTATACTTAATAGGTTTGATACGGCACTATCCAGTTGGAGGGCAGGGAACAATATCGCATTCAAACAAATTCTTCTCAAGAAGATAAGAGAGATAAAAGCTAAGATGACTTCAAATTAATGAAACGTAGGATTGAGAGTTGTTATAATCAATCTATAACTTTTTAGGATAATTGTAAAGCAGCATTTGAGCAATCATTTTGTGCTTTTCCTTTCATTAGCTTGCAATTTTCAAAGCAAAGAGTTATATTTGCAATGTGAAAAGGAGAATTGTATATGATTAAGTTCAAGGAAAAGACAAGGGAAGAACTCATAGCAGGCTTCAAGCGTGCCATTGAACGTAAAAGGGAATTTGAGGAGCAGGCTCTAAAAGATTTTGCGGATATGCGTAGGCGTGGAGCAGACTGAAAAGCATCTTTATTATTTTGACACTGTGGAAATGCAGGCAGATGGGGTGGAGAACTTTGCAGCCATCATTGTGCAAAAGACTAATCCCAAGCTAAATGAGATTGTGAAGGCATTTAATCGTGTGGTGAATATCCTCAAAGAAAAGCCTGAATAATGTTTCACCCCATGACATTTCACTCTGATAATCTTATATGCACCCGAATGTGAAAATGCCACTTTATATTGAAACCTGTGCTTTATGTGGTCTTTGCAAACCGATTTTTTCTGGTATCTGACAAGTTGACTATAACCTTATACTGCGATATGCCGCAGGAAACAAACAATATAAAGCACGAAAAGGGGTGTCTCCCGACACCCCTTCACATATTATACAAAAACATTATGAATTTTATTTAGCGAACAAGATTAAAAGTTATCGATATGTTTATTATATTCAATATGGCTTATTTTGTTAGCTTTTTTTATTGCGCCACTTTGAAAGTGCGCTCTTTGCGTTCGCAATAGCGTTCGCATTGTCGGCAAATGTCGTAGCCGAGCATGGCTCCGAGTATGAAATCCTCTTCTGGGCTAAGCTCGTTTAGCGGACGGTTAATCATCATCCTAATGGCGTTGAGGCACTCTTTCTTTCCGAAAAACAAGTTGAGGTTCTCTTTCCCCACAGGTTTTATCAGGTAGTCTATGTGCTGTCGTTCAAGCCTTGCTATGGCAAATTGCTCGTATTTCTTGTTGAAGGTGTATAAAACCATTTGTCGCACGCCTTTCTGATACTCATAAATATGG
>CAUPVH010000257.1:0-3813 GCA_963514635.1 uncultured Prevotella sp.
AACATCAACTTTTGATGATAGAAGACAACGCGCAAGCTCATGGTTGCCTATGGAAAGGACGGCGAACAGGTAGTGTGGGCCATGCGGCTGCCCACAGTTTCTACCCAGGAAAGAACCTCGGTGCACTGGGAGATGCCGGTGGTATAACCACTGACGATGAAGAGTTGGCGAACATTGTGCGAGCATTGGGCAACTATGGTTCGAGCAAGAAGTATGTGTTCGACTACGTGGGACAAAACAGTAGGATGGACGAAGTGCAGGCCGCAGTGCTTTGCGAGAAACTTAAATGGCTCGATCAGGACAACGAACGGCGCGTGGCCATCGCCACAAAATATGTTGACGGCATCCAAAACATAGCCATAACCTTACCAACTAAGGATTATTTGGCCAACAACGTGTTCCACATATTCCCCGTGCTATGTGCCAAATGCGACTTATTGCAGCGCGAATTACACCAACGCGGCATCGAAACCATCATTCATTATCCCATACCGCCCCACAAGCAGAAATGCTACTCCGAGTGGAATGCCCTTGCTTTGCCCATCACCGAACGCATACATCGCGAAGAGTTAAGCTTGCCGTTAAATCCTGCCATGACCAATGAAGAGGTGGAAATGGTTATCTCGCAAGTGTCAGACATCTGGCTGTGACATCAGAAAAAGACTAACGCCATGCGCTTTCCAACTTGTTTGCGTACCGCGTCTTTAATTAACACAATTTGCAGATATGGATAATAATGCTTAACTTTGCCCTAAATTTACAACAATATATGGCAAAATGGAGTTGGGGCAAGGCTCGAACTCCATTAATTGAAAATGAAAGAACGTAATGGCAGGCTATTTAAATACTGACATAAAAAAGGTAACAGCAAACAAGTTTGTGGCAATGAAACGCCAAGGTGAGAAGATTTCTATGCTCACAGCATACGATTTCACCACAGCAACGATTATTGACGGAGCAGGTATTGACGGCATCTTGGTGGGCGACTCGGCCTCTAACGTGATGGCTGGAAACGCAGATACCTTGCCCATTACGCTCGACGAAATGATATATCACGCCCGAAGTGTTGCCCGAGCCGTGCATCGTGCCCTCGTTGTATGCGACATGCCGTTTGGCACTTATCAAGTTTCTAAGGAGGCAGCCGTGGCCAATGCCGTGCGAATCATGAAAGAAACGGGTGTGGACGCCTTGAAGATGGAGGGTGGAAAAGAGATTGCCGACACGATTAAACATTTGGTAGACATTGGCATTCCCGTTATTGGGCACCTCGGATTAACCCCACAAAGCGTGCATAAGTTTGGTGGATACGGCGTTAGGGCAAAAGAAACGGCTGAGGCCGAAAAGCTAATTGCCGATGCCATTTCCCTAGACGAGGCCGGCTGTTTTGCCATAACCTTGGAGAAAGTGCCCGCCGATTTGGCCACAGAGGTAACGAAACGTGTATCGTGCGCCACGATTGGGATTGGCGCAGGCAATGCAACCGATGGCCAAATCCTTGTATATGCCGACATGCTTGGTCTTACGCAGGGTTTCAAACCTAAGTTTTTAAGGCAGTATGCCAATCTAGGACAGCAGATGAACGATGCCGTGCAGGCCTACATAGCCGACGTTAAAGCGACGGCATTCCCCTCAGTAGACGAGTCATATTAACTTTGTTACACATATAAGGACATTCATTACGTCAACTATTAACGCTCGTGTTCTTCACCTTCACTTCATGATTATCAATTAACAACGAAGCTATGGACACCCAAAACACCCCAGTACACATCAGTCTTTGGCATGCCGACTTTTGGATTTTGGCCATTGCCAACCTGCTTATAACCATGTCGGTGTATATGCTCATCCCCATTTTGCCCATTTGGATGTTGGGTACGGCTGGCCTTTCCCAACAAGCCGTGGGAACAGTAATGGGTGTTTACGGCATCGGACTGTTTCTTTTGGGCGGCTTTTGCAATTGGCTTGTTCAGCGTTATCGCCGCAACAGGGTTTGTCTTTGGGCCATTGCTTTGGTGTTTTTAGCCCTGCTAGGTTGTTGGTTTGTAGAGCGCGAGTTGCAACAGTCGTGGTTACAATACCGCTTGTTGTTGTTTTTACGCATCGTTTTAGGTGCAGCTTTCGGCTTAGTACAGATGATATTGTCTAGTACGTTGATAATAGATAAGAGCGAATCTTTTCAGCGTACCGAGGCCAATCATGCCTCTACATGGTTCGGACGCTTTGCCTTGTCGCTCGGTCCAATGCTTGGTATTGTCTTTGCGCGCACCTCTTTCAGTCCTCTTTTTGCCAGTGCAGCTTTGGCTTTGGCTGCTTATATACTGCTTGCCACAGTAAAATTTCCTTTTCGCACACCCGACGACGGAGTGAAAAAGATTAGTGGCGACCGCTTTTTCTTGCCCGTTGCAAAGTGGCTTTTCCTCAATCTCTTCCTTATTTGCCTGTCGGTTGGCATACTTATGTCCACCCAATTCACCGCCATGTTCTACGCTATGGTGATGGTAGGCTTTGCGATAGCTTTGCTGGCCGAACGTTTTGCCTTTGTAGATGCCGACCTAAAAAGTCAGGTAGTGGCGGGTTCGATACTCATTGCTGCGGCCTTGATGATGATATTAACGCGCAAACAAATGGTTGTAAACTACATTTCGCCCGTGTTCGTTGGGCTTGGTGTTGGGCTTATTGGTTCGCGTTTCTTGCTCTTCTTCATCAAGTTGAGCAAGCATTGTCAGCGTGGAACGGCCGTAAGCACTTATATGCTAGGTTGGGAGAGCGGCATAGCGGCAGGTCTTTTCGTTGGCTACTTCTTCTTTGCCGAAGACATTCACCTTGCATTGTCGGCCTCGTTAGCCTGCCTCATCTTGGCTTTCGGCTTATATGTTGTCTTTACGCACCAATGGTATATTAGGAAGAAGAACAGGTAACAGGTTTGTTTGCGTGCTTATTCATAGGCTGGTTACGCACTCTTTTTCCCGTTTATCGGCAATATATTTGTTTGTAACACGTTATTATCAGTATGAAAGTAAAGTACGCCTGTTTTATAGTCTCGATATTCTGCTTGTTATTCTCGTGTTCCGACGACGATTTCACCACATCTTCTTCGGTTTCGCCCCTCCATTTCTCAACAGATACGGTTGACATGGACACCGTGTTTGCCAATGTGCCCACGTCTACACGTACTTTTTGGGTGTACAATCGTTCGGGTGCTAACGTGCGACTGTCTAGCGTACGCTTGGCTGGCGGCAACCAGCAAGGATATCGGGTGAATGTGGATGGTACATATCTAAGTGCTGAATCGGGATTTCAAACGAATAATTTAGAGGTACGCAAGAACGATAGCATCCGAGTTTTTGTTGAGCTGACATCTCCAAAGGCAACGTCGGAAGGATTGGAACTGATAGAAGACAAATTGGTTTTTAGTCAGCTTGGTGGCATGGAACAACGCGTACTACTTCGTGCGCGTAGCTGGAAAGCGCGTTCGGTGAAGAACCTTCACATACGGCGCGACACTACATTAACAGGCGAAACACCCATCATTGTTTATGGAAAGATACAGGTTGACAGTACAGCAACACTAACCTTAGCCTCAGGAACTATGCTGTTTTTTCACGATAAGGCTGGAATTGACGTGTATGGACGGCTACTGGTTAAGGGAACGGCAGAAGCTAACGTGGTGTTGCGCGGCGACAGATTGGACAAGATGTTCAGCTATTTGCCTTACGACCGCGTGAGTGGACAGTGGGCAGGCGTGCATATCTACGAACATTCGTATGGCAACGAGTTTGACAACATGGACCTTAATAGCTCTTTCGATGGCTT
>CAUPVH010000258.1:0-3810 GCA_963514635.1 uncultured Prevotella sp.
AACCCGCCGACCGCTTCGATGCCTCGGCGGTGCATCACCTTAGTGGCATGTACCAAAATTGGTTCCTCGACTACGCCTCGTACGTTATCTTGGAACGCGCCGTGCCTAACATCGCCGATGGCTTGAAACCGGTTCAACGCCGCATATTGCACTCGATGAAACGCATGGACGACGGAAGGTACAACAAAGTGGCCAACATTGTGGGCCATACCATGCAGTTTCACCCCCACGGCGACGCCTCTATCGGCGACGCCCTTGTGCAGATGGGACAGAAAGACCTGCTTATCGACACGCAAGGAAACTGGGGAAACATCCTTACGGGCGACCGCGCTGCCGCCCCACGTTATATCGAGGCGCGGCTTTCTAAGTTCGCACTCGACACCGTTTTCAATCCCAAAACCACGCAATGGCAAGCTAGCTACGACGGAAGAAACAAAGAACCCATCGCGTTGCCCGTGAAGTTCCCCTTGCTTTTGGCGCAAGGGGCGGAGGGAATTGCCGTTGGACTTAGCTCAAAAATCCTTCCGCACAATATGCGCGAGCTGTGCGAGGCGGCCATACATTATCTTAAAGGCGAGCCGTTTAGGCTATATCCCGACTTCCCCACGGGCGGTTCGATTGATGCCAGCCGATATAACGACGGACAAAGGGGCGGTTCTATCAAGGTGCGCGCCAAGATTGAGAAACTGGACAGCAAGACACTTGTTATCCGCGAGATACCTTTCAGCAAGAACACCACCACGCTTATCGACTCTATTCTCAAGGCGGTGGAGAAGGGAAAGATAAAGGCCAAGCGCGTAGACGACAATACGGCGGCCCAAGTAGAGATACAAGTGCACCTCGCCCCTGGCATTTCGTCGGACAAAACCATTGATGCACTCTACGCATTTAGCGACTGCGAGATTAACATTTCGCCCAACTGCTGCGTTATCGAAGACAACAAGCCGCGTTTCCTCACCGTAAGCGAGGTGCTGCGGCATAACGTTGACAGCACGATGGGGCTGCTTAGGCTGGAATTGCAGATAAGGAAAGACGAACTGTTGGAACAGCTTTTCTTCTCTTCGCTTGAGAAAATATTTATCGAAGAGCGCATCTACAAAGACAAGAAGTTTGAGAACGCCGAGAATATGGACGATGCTGTGGAGCATATCGACAACCGACTGACGCCCTTCAAGCCCAACTTCATACGCGAATTGCGCCGCGACGACATCATGCGATTGATGGAAATAAAGATGCAGCGCATACTTAAATTCAGCAAAGATAAGGCCGACGAGCTGCTGGCGCGCATCAAAGAAGAGATTGCGGGCATTGACCACGACTTGGCGCACATGACGGATGTCACCATCAAGTGGTTCAAATTCTTGATAGCCAAGTACGGAAAAGACCACCCCCGACTAACCGAGATAAAGAGTTTTGAAACCATCGAGGCCACCAAAGTGGTTGAGGCCAACGAGAAACTGTACATCAATCGCCGTGAGGGATTTATCGGAACGGGGCTGAAAAAAGACGAGTTTGTGTGCAACTGCTCAGACATCGACGACATCCTGGTGTTCCATCGCGACGGCAAATATAAGATAATGCGCGTGGCCGACAAGATTTTCGTGGGCAAAAACGTGTTGCATGTGCAGGTGCATAAGCGCAACGACAGGCGCACCACTTATAATATTGTGTATCGCGACGGCAAGGAAGGCCATTATTTTATCAAGCGTTTCAACGTCACCAGCGCAACGCGCGACCGCGAGTACGACCTTACGCAAGGCACTCCGGGGTCGAAAGTGGTTTATTTCACGGCCAATCCCAACGGCGAGGCCGAGACGATACGGGTTATTCTCGAACCGGAAGCACCCCCAAGCCGCAAAAAATGCATCGTGGACTTCGACTTCTCGAAGGTGATTATCAAGGCGAGAACCTCGCGTGGAAACATCATTTGCAAACGTCCGGTGAAGAAAATAGGTCTGCTCGAAGCAGGACACAGCACATTGGGAGGCCGTAAAGTGTGGTTCGACCCCGACGTGAAACGCATCAATTACGACGACCACGGCCGGCTGTTGGGCGAGTTTAACGAGAACGACTCTATACTCGTGGTGCTGGATAACTGCGAGTTCTACCTCTCGGACTTCGATGCCAACAACCATTACGAAGACAATTTGAAACTGATTGAGAAGTGGGACGACAGCAAAGTGTGGAGTGCCGTGGTGCGCGATGCCGACAACGACAAGTTCGCTTACGTCAAACGTTTCACGATGGAAGGCTCTAAGCGCAAGCAATCTTTCCTTGGCGACAACCCCAATAACCAACTTCTCTTCCTAACCGACAAGCCTTACCCGCGTATTCGCGTTGTGTTCGGCGGCAGTGACAAAGAACGCGCGCCGATGGAGATTGAGATTGACGACTTTGTTGGCGTTAAGGGGTTCAAGGCTAAGGGCAAACGCATCACCACTTCGCATGTAGACCACATTGAAGAACTGGAACCTACACGTTTCCCCGAACCCGAACCGGAGTCCGAAGACAATGGCGAGCAAGGCCATGATGGTGCAGAAAGCGCGCCGTCTGCCGCCTCTTCGTCGCCCCGAATCAAGTCTGCGGCCAGTCCCGAACAACCAAGTCTTTTTCAAGATGAACCTTAGTGCATCCCCCTTGTGGCGCATGCAGACAGTCGCCACACACGCAGGCAAAGCCTTCACTTGTGCCAACGTTCGCCAACGAACGTGGGCAGGGTGGGTGCTTTGCCTGCTTTTGTTGTGCCTTAACCCCACGGCGCAGGCGCAAAACGAGCTTTATCAAGACCCAGCATTGCCCACCAATCGCAAGATAACTACTACTGCGCGTATGCTGGGCATCAGCCGGGCGCAGGTGTTAGACACATATCTTTCGCCCGAACATTACACAGGTTCCGACCTCCGTTATATCTCGCAGACCCAGCGCGAGCGCGAAGGACGCCGTCTTTCGCAGCTTATCACGCACACGGGAAACGTGGCTTACCTTAAAAATAGGGCAGGAAGTGGCAACGAAATAGCGGGCATGTACAGCTTTGACTATGCTTTGCACTATGGCTTTGATTGGCTAGACCATCGCCTTCAGCTGCAAGTAGGGGGGAGGGTAGAAACCCATGTGGGCTTTATCTACAACACCCACAACTCCAACAACCCTGCTCAGGCGCGTGTGTTTCTGCATCTTGCACCCTCGGCAGTGGCCAGTTACAAGCTTAGGGCGGGCAGCATACCCCTGCTCTTGCGTTACGAAGTGGCTGTACCCCTGCTTGGTGTGATGTTCTCGCCCAACTATGGGCAGTCGTATTACGAGATATTCTCCGAAGGAAACTACGACCATAACGTCGTTCCCACCACTATTGGCTCTGCCCCTTCCTTGCGGCAGATGCTCACTGTCGACTTCCCGCTCTTGCGCTCAACCGTTCGTTTGGGTTATATGGGCGACATCCAGCAATCGCGTGTCAATGGCTTGAAAACCCATGTCTATACACATGGCGTGGTGATTGGCCTTGTTAAACGTTTCACCCTCATCAAACTTGCGCCATGAAAAGAAAGCTGTTATACTTCTTTTTGCCGCTAATGGCGGCGTGGGGCTTGCTTGGCGCCTGTGTTGATGTAGAGCAATACGATAACAACCCGCGTGGAAACTTCGAGGCTTTGTGGCGAATAATAGACGAACATTATTGTTTTTTCGACTATAAACAGCAAGAATATGGTTTGGATTGGCATGCCGTTTACAACAAATATGCACCCCAATTCGACGACCAAATGACCGAGGAGCAAACCTTTGAGGTGCTGACCAACATGCTAGGCGAACTTA
>CAUPVH010000259.1:0-3803 GCA_963514635.1 uncultured Prevotella sp.
GAACAACAGCACGGAAACCCCGTACGCCTACGACCGCCAGCGTGAGCGATTGCAGGGCATGCTGCTCATGGCCAATGCAGACAGCATCAGGGAAATGCAGAAGGCATCTGCCATTGACAGCCAGTTTCAACTTGTAGAAAATGCTTAGAATGACTTCTTCCAGATCGCCTTTTGATACATAACCACGTTTTGACACAGCTGAATGGGGCTAGAATATCAGATTACATCCTATCTTTGTCCAGTACTTCGTACATGAGCGTGGTGTTTATCTGATTTTTACAGCACAAAGATGATAAACTCCTCTCAATTTATAGAAACATTAAAAGTCAAGACTACTTCATTGAAAGAACCAATGCGTGGATGAATAATTGGTTTGATACGACTCAATCTAGTTGGAAGGCATTGAACTATATTGCATTCATTCTATTTCTTCTCAAGAAGATAAGCAAGGGAGATAAAGTCAAGATGATTTCATAGATAAGAAAAAGGGGCTTTCACGCTTTTATAGGATAGTACCGCGTATAAAGGAAAACCGCATTTACAATCTTAAAAAATTAGACAACAAAAACAGGTTTTGCGCGCCCTTTAAGGAACGTACAAAACCTGTTATTAGTATTGTTTAAAGTACCGTTAGGGGCACTTTAAGGGTTTAGCTTAGTCTAACCACTTTACGTAAGCGAAGTCTTGGCGATGTGGCAGAAGGTCGTTCTTGGGGTACATCCTCACACAACTTCTGTACGTACCAGCGTTAGAAGGCTCTATTTCGGCCTCGAAGGTGAAGAGGTTGCCCTCGCGCTTAACCATCTTAAACTGATGTGTGCTATACACTTCACGTTCTGAGTCGCTTTGTTCGTTGTTCAGCGAAACAAGTTCCAGTCCTACAGCATCGTCCAATCCTTGCTCGTCGATAACATAGCGTATGGTGTACTTTATACCCGTTTCGCCACCGTTCTCCAAGAACGAAGTTTCTTTGGAAACCACGTGGATGCCATCCCAGCGTTCGGCAACGGCCTCTTTCCACAGCGAAATCTTCTTGGCCAATTCGTTGTTGTTGGCCAACAGCTCGGCAGAACGCTTTGCTTGACGGTTGTAGAACTTGTCGAAGTAGTCGTCCAATTGACGTTTCATCGTATAGTGAGGCGCGATAGTGGCAATCGAATTCTTGATAACCTGAATCCACTTCTCGCTATAACCCTTCTTGTTCTTCTTATAGTACATCGGGATAATCTCGTTTTCGAGCAATCCGTAGATGGTAGCAGCATCGAGTTTATCTTGATATTCTTGGTTCTGATAGGTGCGTTTCTCGTCCAAAGCCCATCCTGCGCCTTCGCGATAACCTTCAACCCACCATCCGTCGAGTACAGAGAGGTTTACCACACCATTCAGTTCGGCCTTCTCGCCCGAAGTTCCCGATGCCTCCAAGGGACGTGTTGGCGTGTTCATCCAAATGTCTACACCCGACACCAAGCGACGAGCCAACTGCATGTCGTAGTCTTCCAAGAAAATAATCTTACCCAAGAACTCTGGCCGCTGGCTTATCTCGAAAATACGCTTAATAAGGCCTTGACCTGCGCCGTCGGCGGGGTGAGCCTTACCAGAGAAGAAGAAGAGTACGGGATGTTCGGGGTCGTTAACAATCTTAGACAAGCGTTCAATGTCGGTAAAGAGCAAGTGTGCGCGCTTGTAAGTGGCAAAACGACGGCAGAAACCAATCATCAATGCGTTGGGGTTGATGCGTTCGAGCAGCGAAACAACGCGCGAAGGGTCGCCTTGGTTTTTGAGCCACGTCTCGGTAAACATCTCGCGGATAAAACGAACAAGCTTATTTTTCAACGCCATGCGCGTGTTCCAAATCTCCTCGTCGTCTACATTATAGATGCCATGCCAAATCTTTTCGTTGCTTTGGTCGGACATGAACGAAGGAACGAAGTACTTATCGTAAAGCTTACGCCATTCGGTAGCGGTCCAAGTGGGCAGGTGAACGCCATTGGTTACATAGCCCACGTGGTTTTCTTCGGGGTAATAGCCTCCCCAAATGGGTGCGAACATCTTTTGGCTAACCCATCCGTGCAGGCGACTAACGCCGTTAACCTCTTGGCAAGTGTTGCAAGCGAACACCGACATACAGAATCTTTCATCGTGGTTATTGGGGTTTTCGCGGCCCATACCGATAAACTCGTCCCACGAAATGCCCAGGCGTGAGGGATAGCCACCCATGTACTTGCCGAACAAATTCTCATCAAAATAGTCGTGTCCAGCAGGTACGGGCGTGTGAACGGTGTAGAGCGAAGAGGCGCGAACCAGCTCCATTGCCTCGTTGAAAGGCATTCCGCCATCAACGTAATCGCACAAACGTTGCAGGTTACACAATGCGGCATGGCCCTCGTTGCAGTGATAAATTTGCTTTTTGATACCCAGTTTCTTCAACGTTAAGATACCACCCATACCCAAAAGTATTTCTTGTTTCAGGCGGTTTTCGTTGTCGCCGCCATAAAGGGCGTGCGTAATGGGGCGGTCGTATTCGGAGTTCAGCTCGTTATCCGTGTCAAGCAGGTATAGGCTAATGCGCCCAACGTTCATGCGCCACACGTAAGCGTGAACCATATAGTTCATGTAAGGCACGTCTACAACCACAGGATTGCCGTTCTCGTCTAGCTGCCTAACCAGCGGAAGTGAGTTAAAGTTCTGTGCGTCGTAGTTGGCAATCTGCTGTCCGTCCATGCTCAACGACTGCTTGAAGTAGCCATATCTGTACAAGAAACCAACGGCACACATGTCGACATTGCTGTCTGATGCCTCTTTAAGGTAGTCGCCGGCGAGCATACCCAAGCCGCCCGAATAGATTTTAACCACTTGGTTGATGCCGTATTCCATGCTGAAATAAGCCACCGAGGGGCGTTTGCTGTCGGGTTTTACATCCATATACTTGCGGAACATGGCGTACACGTCCTTCACTTTCTTCATCAGGGCCTTGTCCTTCACGATTTCTTCCTTACGGTCGTAGCTCAATCGTTCGAGCAACATCACGGGGTTGTGTCCCACTTTTTCGTAAAGCGTTTCGTCGAGGCTCTTCCACATGTTGCGTGCCTCATAGTTCCAAGCCCACCACATGTTGTGTGCAAGCTCGTCCAGACATTTCAGTTCTTCCGGCAGTCGCGACTTAATGGAAAGCTCTTTCCACACCGGAGCATTTGAATAATCGGCTTTAATCTTCATAATTTCAGTTCAATTATTGAATAATGTTGTTTCTTTTTCTTGTTTTGTTCGTTCTTCCGCTTTTCTCAACGCAATGTCGTAAGCGTCTTCGTAATAGGCGATGAACTTTTTCCAAAGGGCTTTCTTCGAAAGGTTTCTTGCCTTTTCCCTTGCTTTCGCTACCTGTGTCTTGGTCAACAAGGCATAGTTTGCAACCGCATCCTTTATCTCATCGGCCACTTCGTGGTAGTTATAATCGGTGCGATGCACAACCTTCACGCCGTTTTCAAGACTGTTTTCTGCCTTCTCGTCGGCCAAAACATGTTGTGCCCAGATGCCAAACCCTGCCAAATCGGTAGTAATGCAAGGTATGGAGAAAGCCACAGCTTCGAGAGGCGTGTAACCCCAAGGCTCATAATACGAGGGGTAAACGCAGAGAACGTTACCAAGGATGAGGTCGTAATAAGGCATATTGAAGATACCATCGTTGCCGTTGAGGTAGCAAGGAACGAAAATTATCTTTACCTTATCCTGCTTGTTGTTCGCAAAATCCAACGAACGCATCATCGACAAAGCCTTGTCTTGATCCATGTTATGCAGCCAATGGG
>CAUPVH010000260.1:0-3794 GCA_963514635.1 uncultured Prevotella sp.
AACCAGTACAGGCTCTTATCACTGTTGGAAGTAATTGAGTCTATGCCCTATAAGTTCAAGACGAAGTTATAGCAATACCTAATACTTATAAAGGTGAAAAGATGTAGCTACCATACGCGCTTATTTACTATGGAGATGGAATAATCGCATTGATTCGCCTTATGTTCCTTTTGTTCTTATGTCAAAAAGGTCTGTTGCTATTCAAGTACCGCTGTTTCTATGTCTAATGCGCAAGAATAGAATCTGTCAATTCGTTAACTTGTTGGCTTATTATAGTCAAACAGAAATGGATTTGGAAAGTCATGGGTGCATCGTAAGCAAAAAAGTGCTCCTTTTCTTCTGCGAAAAGGTTTATTGATGCTATGCTACGCACGCCTGCATTCTTCAAACAACTATTTTCCAACAGCAATTCTGTTTGACTATAACTCATCAACTAACTAACAGGCTAAAAACAAAATGTGAGAACATTCTATGGCCACACCATAGAACGTTCTCACATGATTGGGCACAAGCGAAACACCTGCACTTGCGCTTAGGCAAGTGTAGATGTTCGTTGCACAGGTTTGGTTATGCCCTGGGGTTTAGTCGGCCAACTTAGCCGAAATAAACTCGCGGTTAAGGCGTGCGATGTTGGCGATAGACTCGTTCTTGGGGCATTCGGCCTCGCAAGCGCGGGTGTTGGTGCAGTTTCCAAAGCCCAACTCTTCCATCGTCATCACCATTGCCTTGGCGCGTTTAGCAGCCTCGGGCTTTCCTTGGGGCAACAATGCCAGCTGACTAACCTTCGAACTAACGAAAAGCATGGCCGAACCATTCTTGCAAGCGGCAACGCAAGCGCCACAACCGATGCACGTTGCGCAGTCCATTGCCTCGTCGGCATCTTCCTTGGGGATGAGGATGGCGTTGGCATCCTGGGGCTGACCCGTGCGAATGGTGGTGTAACCGCCTGCTTGGATAATCTTATCGAATGCGCCGCGGTCTACCATGCAATCCTTAATAACAGGGAAACCTGCCGAACGCCAAGGTTCGACGGTAATCACGTCGCCATCTTTAAAGCGACGCATGTAGAGCTGACAGGTGGTTGCACCCGTAGCAGGGCCGTGCGGATGGCCGTTGATGTAGAGCGAACACATACCGCAGATGCCTTCGCGACAGTCGTGGTCGAATACGAAAGGCTCTTGGCGTGCCTCGATAAGCTGTTCGTTAAGGATGTCGAGCATCTCTAAGAACGAAGTGTCGCCAGGTATATCTTTCATTTCGAACGTATCAAAATGCCCTTTGGCTTTGGGTCCATTCTGACGCCACACTTTAAGTGTGAAACTTATATTTTTGTCCATGTGATTTACTTTTGTTTAAGTTGGCGAGTTAACCCGTCAACTTGTCAACTCGTTAACTTAATTATTGCTTATAGTTACGTGTTTGAACCTTTATCGCTTCGTATTCCAGAGGCTCCTTAATGAGTTCGGGCTCGGTGGTGTCGTCGCCTTGATACTTCCAGCAACCAACGTAGAAGAAGTTCTCGTCGTCGCGTTTAGCCTCACCCTCTTCCGTTTGGTATTCCTCGCGGAAGTGTCCGCCGCAACTCTCGTTACGCGAAAGTGCGTCGTAGGCTTCGAGCTCACCCATGATGATAAAGTCGCGCAGGTGGATAGCCTTGTCAAGTTCAACGTTCAAACCTTCTTTCGAACCAGGGATGAAGAGGTTGCTGTCGAATTCCTTACGCAGCTCTTTCAACTTCTTGATACCCTCGCGAAGCCCCTCGGCCGTACGACCCATACCCACGTGTTCCCATAGGATGTGGCCCAGTTCCTTGTGTATCGAGTCTACCGAACGCTGACCTTGAATGCCCATCAGCCTGTCTATTTCGGCCTGCACACCTTTCTCGGCCTCCGCAAACTCGGGCAGGTCGGTAGAAAGGCGTGGCCAAATAGGTTGGTCGGCCAAGTAGTTCTGGATGGTGTAAGGCAGCACAAAGTAGCCGTCGGCAAGACCTTGCATAAGTGCAGACGCACCCAAGCGGTTTGCTCCGTGGTCGGAGAAGTTACACTCGCCGATGGCGAAAAGCCCCTTAATAGAGGTCATCAGCTCGTAGTCTACCCAGATACCACCCATCGTGTAGTGTATGGCAGGGTAAATCATCATCGGGTTGTAATACTTCACGCCGTTAATCTCGTTGGCCAATTCGCCCGGATTAACGTCGGTAATCTCTTCGTACATGTCGAAGAGGTTGCCATAACGCTGCTGAATGGCTTCGAGTCCAAGGCGTTCGATGCTCTCAGAGAAATCGAGGAACACTGCAAGCCCCGTGTTGTTAACACCAAATCCCTTGTCGCAACGCTCTTTGGCGGCACGCGAGGCCACGTCGCGAGGCACCAAGTTGCCGAAGGCGGGATAGCGACGCTCCAAGTAATAGTCGCGATCTTCTTCGGGAATATCCGAACCGCGCTTTTGTCCAGCCTGCAATGCCTTAGCGTCTTCAATTTTCTTGGGCACCCAGATACGGCCGTCGTTACGCAACGACTCAGACATCAGCGTGAGTTTAGACTGCTTGTCGCCGTGTACGGGAATACAAGTGGGGTGAATTTGCACGTAGGCAGGGTTGGCAAAGTAGGCTCCCTTGCGGTAACACTGTATGGCGGCGGTGCAGTTGCAGCCCATAGCGTTGGTAGAGAGGAAGTAGGCGTTGCCATATCCGCCGGTAGCAATAACCACGGCGTTGGCCGAGAAACGTTCTAGCTTACCCGTAACGAGGTTCTTGGCGATGATACCACGTGCGCGGTCGTCAACGATAACCACGTCTTCCATCTCGTAGCGCGTGTAAAGTTTCACCTTTCCTGCATGCACTTGGCAACTTAGGGCCGAATATGCACCCAACAAGAGTTGCTGTCCTGTTTGTCCTTTGGCGTAGAACGTACGGCTTACTTGGGCTCCACCGAACGAACGGTTGGCCAACATGCCGCCGTATTCGCGTGCGAAGGGTACGCCTTGCGCCACACATTGGTCGATAATGCTGTTGCTAACCTCGGCCAAGCGGTAAACGTTGGCCTCGCGAGCACGATAGTCGCCACCCTTTACGGTGTCGTAGAATAGGCGATACACCGAGTCGCCGTCGTTTTGATAGTTCTTTGCGGCGTTGATACCACCTTGTGCGGCGATGGAGTGTGCCCTTCGGGGCGAGTCTTGTATGCAGAAGTTCAGCACATTGAAACCCATTTCGCCCAGCGAAGCGGCTGCACTAGCACCGGCAAGACCAGTTCCCACCACAATAACGTCGAGTTTGAGTTTATTCTTGGGGTTAACCAGTCGCTGGTGAGCCTTATAGTTGGTCCATTTCTCAGCTACGGGTCCTTCGGGAATTCTCGAATCTATTTTAATAGCCATAATCTTTATCTTTTAATACGTATCATGATTTAAGCGCAGCAGCACAAGCTAGGTGCGCAACCGAAAGCGAAGGCCAACACTACAATGAGGAAACCCAACATGAGCAGCGTGGTGTAAACCAAGCCGATGGTTTTCCAACGATTGAACCACACCTTGCCGCTAACGCCAAGGCTTTGCATGGCACTCCAAAAGCCGTGCGAAAGGTGGAACCAAATGGCCACAAACCACACGATGTAGAGCACTACATAAACGGGATTAGAGAATGTTTCCTTGATGTAAGCGAACCCGTCGGCTGGATGGAACTGCATTTCCACGCCAATAAGTTCTGCAAACATCATGTTGTACCAGAAGTTGTAGAGGTGCAACAACAAGCCTAGGGCGATGATAATACCCAGAACAAGCATGTTTCGCGA
>CAUPVH010000261.1:0-3791 GCA_963514635.1 uncultured Prevotella sp.
CTGCAAGCCTACGCATAGACGATAGGAGCGTAGACATAAAAGAACTGATGGCACTAGACCTGAAAGACGTTGAAAGAATTGAGGTGCTAAGACACGGAACAGACGAATCTTCGGAGGGCGGAGTGATAAATGTCATTAAGAAAAAGCACTTGCCATCACAAATAAATGGCGAAATAAGCCTAAGTGCAGCTAATTTTTCGCAAGAGCGGTACAGCACATTTCCGCGACTTACGATACGCACGCAGAAACTAGAATTTACGGGGTTCTTCTCTGGACACGTCTCCAACCAAGAATCGGGGCAAACCATTGCATGGAACGATGTGCAAAATTATCGGTCGGACAAAAATGCGAAGGTGGGCCAATACACCGCCAACGCCAAGCTTAGTATTTTCCCTACGCCGAAATTCAAGGCGTCGGTGGCTTATTCGTTCTTTGGTTTCAACAGCAAGATAAACGCCCTGACACATCGCGACACAGGCTTTTCGGGTAAGCAAAACATACGCGAGGCCTTCGGCAGCCATAACGTCAACACCGTTGCGCGTTACGAAATAAGCCAGAACAAATTGCTAAACATTAAAGCACGCTTTCGCAAATACAAATCTACCAACGAGAACGACCTGCCTACATCTTTTATGTATGAAACGGGGATGAACGAGCTTTCGGGCGAACTTTCGTACCAAGACAACAAGCTACGCCTCATCGGCGCCAACAACGAGTTGCAAATTGGCTACAAGCACATATATAGGCAACACTTGCTGAACGCCACGGCAGGTAAGTTCTACACCCAAGTTTACAACCTCTTTGCCAATGAAAGTTTCGCCATTGGCGGCCCGTTTGATGCATACGTGGCTCTGCGAAGTGATTGGACAACCAATAAAATGGCAGAACACCACAACGGCTACCACACCCTGTTGCCCACAATCGCACTTAACGCCAAAGGAAAAGTGGGTTCTGTTTCGGCCACATACAGCAGAAAAATCAATCGGCCAAGCGTGGACTACCTCAATCCCGAAACATACTACGTGAGCGAACACGAAATGTTTCAAGGCAACATCAACCTTGTTCCGCAGTACACCAACGATTTTTCATTGCAATTCAGCAAACAGTTGCGCAGCAGTTACCTAAGCCTTTACACAACATACGCACACACAGCAAACATGGTGGAACTCGTATTTAGCGACAACCAGGACCGTTCCATGTATGAAAATGCCGCACAAGCCAACATTTACAGAATGGGCGCGGGCATCTATCTGCCCATGTTGGGGCATAAGCTGAACCTTAACCTGAACATAGGCGTGAACCATGAGCAATATAAACTCTATGCGCGTTTTGTTGAGAAAACGCTCATGAAGAACGTGGAACAACGCGGATGGACAACTACCAGCAGCCTAAACCTAAGCTATTCGGCACCAATGAATTGGTTTTTCAACCTGAACGGCTTTTACGCGAACAAGTCTATCAACCTGAACAGCACCACGACCCGTCGCCCACTGTTCTCGCTGCGCGTTAGAAAAAGCTTGCTGAAAAATCATTTGGAACTATCACTCAACTATCAAGACCTGTTTGGATGGAACCAACGCAGCACCACAACCTACCACTTCAAGACAGGCACGCGCACCGTTATCACCAAGCTATCGTCTTCGGCCATCTCCTTATCTGCCACCGTTAACTTCGGCAAGAGTTTCCAAACGCGAAGGGTGGGCACAAACATAAACAACGACGACATTACCACTAAATAAGCAACAAGCATGCGCAAGAAAAGACATTTACTTGTAGGGCAAGTAAAAAAGAAATCATTTTGGGGATTAATTGTATTATAAAGGAGTTAACGTATTAGGCTCAAACATCAGTACAAACCCACTTGCATCGATACGGCAAAGTGATTGTACTTGCACTACAAAAGGCTTGTAGCCCCACTGTACATCATTTAGCACAGATACGTTTGCTGCTAATTGCTGGTAAGCGAACAAAATTATAAAACAATTTTTTGAGGGGCATAAGTTTCATAAGCTTGGGCATTCGGGGCGTTTACATGCAAAGCCTCCTTACAATGTAAACCTGCATATCACCAACATTGCATACAGTGAGAAATGGGTAACAAGGCTAAATCCTTGCATACGAACCAAGCAAAAAACCTCACTACTCAATAATGATGACCCTTACACCCATATTTTGCAACATGGGGATTACATTTTTTAGGGAAAACATGTAACCATTTTCATATTTATTATTACCTTTGCACCATATTTGGCTGAATACAAACAATTATATAATAACGTTATATGTCTTTTATTTTATTTATTACCGTTCTGATAACGGCTGTCCTTTTGGTTGTGGCGGCATTTGCCATAGCCAAGGCGATAGGGCCTCGGTCGTACAATGCGGTGAAAGGTGAGCCATTCGAGAGTGGTATCCCGACGCGCGGTTCCTCGTGGATTCCCGTGCACATCGGTTACTATCTCTTTGCCATCCTTTTCCTCATGTTCGATGTAGAGACCGTATTCCTCTATCCGTGGGCAGTGGTTGTCAAGCAGTTTGGAGCTTTGGCTCTGGCGAGCATTGGTTTCTTTTTGGTGGTACTTGTATTTGGCCTGGCCTACGCTTGGCGGAAAGGAGCATTGGAATGGAAGTGAAACAACCCCACATCAAGAGTATTCCCTACGCGGAATTTAAAGACAACGACACGCTCGAACAAATCATGAACGAACTACACGAAGGTGGCGTGAACGTTGTTGTTGGTTCGCTAGACCAAGCCATCAACTGGGGACGCAGCAATTCGCTGTGGTCGCTCACCTTCGCAACGAGCTGTTGCGGTATCGAATTCATGTCGGTGGGATGTGCCCGCTACGACTTCGCACGCTTCGGCTTTGAAGTAACACGCAACTCGCCCCGTCAGGCCGACCTCATCATGTGCGCAGGAACCATCACCAACAAGATGGCGCCCGTTATGAAACGCCTATACGACGAAATGGCCGACCCGAAATACGTTATCGCCGTTGGCGGATGCGCCATCAGCGGCGGGCCTTTCAAGTCGAGCTACCACGTGGTGCGAGGCATCGAAGAGATTGTTCCCGTAGACGTTTTCATTCCCGGATGTCCTCCAAGACCAGAGGCCATTCTCTACGGAATGATGCAGCTGCAACGTAAAGTGAAGGTTGAGAAATTCTTTGGCGGAGCTAACCGCAAGGAAAAGAAACCCCTGGTTATCATGGATGTTCCAAAGGATTTCGATAAAGACAAGGAATGAGACGCTATTATGAAACTAAATAACATTGAATTAAACGCGAACGATTTTGCCAACGAGATGGCAAAATTAAGAAATGAAAAACATTTCGACTTCCTCGTCACCATCGTTGGTGAAGACTTTGGAGAGGAAGGTTTCGGGTGTATCTATATTCTGGAGAACACTCAAACCTACGAACGCATCTCGGTTAAAGTCGTTGCCGCCGACCGCGAGAACCCTTACTTGCCCTCGGTGACTGGCCTTTGGAAGGCCGCCGACCTGCTGGAACGCGAGGTTTACGACTTCTTCGGCATCAAGTTCATCGGACATCCCGACATGCGAAGGCTCTACCTGCGTAGCGATTTCACAGGCTATCCCCTGAGAAAAGACTACGACATGGACCCCGAGAAGAACAAACCAAACATGTACGACGACCCCGAACCCGACTATACCTTGCAATATAGCCTAGATAAAGACGGGAAACTGGTGGAAACTCGCCATAAGCTGTTTGGAGAAGACGACTACGTGGTGAACATCGGACCGCAGCACCCTGCCACACACGGCGTGT
>CAUPVH010000262.1:0-3782 GCA_963514635.1 uncultured Prevotella sp.
TTTTGCACTGCGTTTAGCACCAAAATACCTTGCATCTAGCACCAAAACGCACTGCATTTAGCACCAAAATGCCTTGCGTTTAGCACCAAAACACACTGCATTTAGCACCAAAACGCCTTGCATTTAGCGGCAAAACGCACTCCATTTTGCACCAAATAGCCCCGAAAAAGGTGCAAATGGCTGCCTTTTCAAATAAAAATTCATTTTGCCAACATTCACATGCTACCCTTTTTGGCATCAAAACAAACCTTCGCGAGAATCGATTTTTTGCGGCAAGGTGGGCGATTGGTGGACGAAAAGGGCACTCATAATGTTAAATTTCTTGCTAAAAACTAGACAAAAAAGCGATTAAGCCATATTTGCACGCATGGCAACGGAACGGAAAACATGTACTTGTTCTGCCACTACAAGCAGTTTGTTCTGCCGCATTAAGCCGTTTGTTCTGCCGCTACAAACCTTTTGTTCTGCCGCTATAAGCCGTTTGCTCTGCTGCTACAAGCCGTTTGTACTGCCGCTACAAACCGTTTGTATTGCCGCTACAAGCAGCTTGTAGCGCACCGCCTTACCCAAAAGCCCATTGCAAGGGGTTGCCGTTTGTGTGGCCGAAGTTAGTGCATGTGCGCATTATGGATAGCAAACAATAGGGTGTTGGGCTGCTGCATTTTGGTTCTCTTTTTGCGCTCGCGCAAACGTTTGCATTGTAAAGATAAACATTTCCCCGTTTTAAGGGCTAAGCTCTTGCGAATAATGCCTAACTTTATGCCGAGTTTACTAACCCCTGAGTCTATGAATTTATATTTCAATATTGATTACCAGACCGTCTTCGGAGAAGAATTGGTGCTGAACATTGTTACTAATAACGACAAGGGCGAATGCCTAACAACGCAATATCGCATGCATACCATCGACGGATTGCGCTGGAATTGTTGTATAAACAAGTTGCCCGACGCTTGCCAAAACGTCGTGGAATATTTCTATTGCGTGGATAGTGCGGGCGCAACAAGGCGTAAGGAGTGGACCTTGCAGCCGCATCGTCTGGCACTTGGCGCGCTTAAAGCCAACGCCTACCACGTTTACGACCAATGGAACGCCATTCCCGAAGATGCCTATCAATACACTTCGGCCTTTACACAGTGCCTTAAACGCCGCGACCTGCAACCGCTGCCGGCATCCGATTACGAGCGAACGCTGCGCTTGGTGGTGCGTGCGCCACAACTCCGCGCTTCGCAACGCCTCGTATTAGTAGGCGACGACATGGCACTTGGCGCGTGGGCACTTGGCAGAGCCTTGCCCATGACCGAGGTGAACGATTGCGAATGGGCAGTAGACCTCAATCTCGACGAACTGAAAGGCGAAGAAATAGCCGTGAAATTTGTGGTTGTTGATGCCGATAACCGCGTTGCACCGCTTTGGGAGACGGGTTATAACCGCGAGTTGCAGTTGCCGCAGGTGGGCAAAAACGAAGTTTGCGTGTACCAATTGCATCAGGCTTTCTTCGAACTTTGGGACGAACGCTTTGCCGGAACCCTTGTTCCCGTGTTCTCGTTGCGCACCAAACGCAGCTTTGGCGTGGGCGACTTTGGCGACCTTAAAGCCATGATAGACTTCGTGGCGCATACCAACCAACGCGTGTTGCAGGTGTTGCCCATCAACGACAGCACCACAACGCACACCTGGACCGACTCTTATCCATATAGTTGCATCAGCATTTTCGCCCTTCATCCGCAGTATGTAGACCTCAATGCGCTGCCGCTGTTGAAGAAAGAAGACGAACGCATGGCTTTCGAGGCCTTGCGGCAAGAGCTTAACGCGCTGTCGCAGATTGATTACGAACGCGTGAACAACGCCAAAACAGCTTATCTTAAACAGCTGTTCGAGCAAGAGGGCAAGGAAATGATGAAGGGTGAGGACTTTAAGAAGTTCTTTGAAGAAGAATGTTATTGGCTTGTGCCCTACGCCCAGTATTGCCACCTTCGCGACCTCTACGGCACGGCCGACTTTGCACAATGGCCCGACCACAACACTTGGGACGAGGCCGAACGCAAAGCCCTCTCAACGCCTACGACCAAGACTTACAAAGAGGTGGCTTTCCATTACTTTGTTCAGTATTTGCTTTACACCCAAATGCGCCATGCCCACGAGCATGCTCGCGCTAAGGGCGTGATACTGAAAGGCGACATCCCCATTGGGGTAAACCGCCACGGTTGCGACGTGTGGACCGAACCTCATTACTTTAACCTTAACGGACAAGCAGGTGCGCCGCCCGACGATTTCTCGGTTAAAGGGCAGAATTGGGGTTTCCCAACCTACAACTGGGACGAGATGTTGCGCGACGATTGCGCCTGGTGGGTGCGCCGTTTCCAAAACATGGCGAAGTTCTTTGATGCCTACCGCATCGACCACGTGTTGGGTTTCTTCCGCATTTGGGAAATTCCCGTGTCGTGTGTAGACGGCTTGTTGGGCCAGTTCTCGCCCTCGCTGGGCATGAGTCGCGAGGAGATAGAGGCCTATGGGCTGCCTTTCAACGAAGAGGCGTTCACCCGTCCGTTTATCAGCGATTGGGTTATCGACCGCGTGTTCGGCGAAAATGCCGACAACGTGAAGGCAACTTATCTGCAACCCCTGCACGATGACATCTGGCAATTGCGCCCCGAATACGATACGCAGCGCAAGATTGAGCAGGCCTTTGAAGGCAAAAAAGAGGAGGCCGACCGCTGGTTGCGCGATGGACTCTTCGCCTTGGTGAGCGATGTGCTTTTCGTTCGCGACCGCAAAGACCCCTCTAAGTTCCATCCACGCATCTCCGTTCAGCACGATTTTGTGTACGAGGCACTTTGGGATAAGGATAAGGACGTGTTTAACCGCATATACAACGACTACTATTATCGCCGCAACAACCAGTTCTGGTATCACGAGGCAATGAAGAAACTGCCCAAGTTGGTTGAGGCTACGCGCATGCTTGTGTGTGCCGAAGACCTCGGAATGGTGCCCGATTGCGTGGCGTGGGTGATGGACGAGCTACGTATTCTGTCGCTCGAAGTGCAGTCTATGCCCAAAGATCCACGTGTGCGGTTTGGCAATCTCTCCACATTCCCTTATCGTTCGGTAAACACGTTCAGCAGTCACGACATGCCAACGTTGCGCCAGTGGTGGGACGAAAACTGGGAACGAACCCAAGAATACTACAACACGATGCTCTATAAGGGTGGTCCTGCGCCACATCCGCTTTCGGGTTTGTTGGCTCGCGACATTGTGTTGCGCCAGCTCCTCTCGCCCTCAATGCTGTGCATACTAAGCATACAAGACTGGCTATCTGTTGATGAAGACCTGCGTTTGCCCGATGCCGACGCCGAACGCATCAACATACCAGCTAATCCGCGCCATTATTGGCGTTATCGCATGCACCTCAATATCGAAGACTTAATGGCCAATGCGCCTTTCTGCGCGGCTGTTAAGGATATGGTTCAACAAAGCGGACGATGAAAAAGGGAAAAGGTGAAAGGGTGAAAAGGTGAAAAGATGGCTTCGCCCTTTAAAGGTGAAAGGGTGAAAAGGTGAAAAGATGGCTTCGCCTCTTAACTTGTCTACTCGTTAACTTGTCAACTTATTCACTCGTTAACTCATCAACTCATCCTCCTGTCATCCCGTCGGCTTATTAAGAATAAAATAAAAAGCAACGAAATGAACATAAAAGGATTGATCATGGCAGCCTTGTTTGTTTGCGCCCAAGGGCTTGACGTACGCGCGCAAGACATGAACGAAGTGGCTTACTCGCCCCGTGA
>CAUPVH010000263.1:0-3777 GCA_963514635.1 uncultured Prevotella sp.
GGTTGGGCATGTATCGATGCCCGTTTTCTATGGATGTTAGCTTTTCTAGGCTTGCTGTGGCTGTTGGCTTTCTAGGCTTGCTTATTCTCAAAAAGGCACTGCGCCACCTGCTGCGCCACGTTCTTGTTTTCAAATCTTTGCACGTATTCCATGCTCCGACTGATAGATTCGTCGCGCCCTGCTTGCCCTTTCAGCCTGGCATTGATGGCTTGTGCCATGCCCTTATGGTCGTTTGGGGCCACATATAGGCTATGTGGGCCGCCCGCCTCTTCAAGGCACGACCCCGTACATGCCACAACGGGCAGTGCGCTTTGTATGGCCTCGATGATAGGAATGCCAAAGCCTTCGTAGCGCGAGGGATAGGCAAACACTTCGGCCTGTTGGTAGATGGCCGGCAAGTCGTCGTTGGGAACATTGTGCAAGAAATGCACGCGCGCCGACAAACCATTGTGCGCCGCCCACGATTTCACCTTATTGATATAAGGCGTGGGCCGCCCTAGCACCACCAAATGCACTTCCCTGTCCACGTTCTTCATGGCCTTGGCTGCAAGCAGCACGTTTTTTCGCGCCTCGATGGTGCCCACATTCAGCACAAAACGCGATGGCAGTGCATAGCGTTGGCGCACTTCGTTCAGCTTTTCGGGCGTTGCTCGTTGGCGAAAACGCGTGTCGCAACTTTGATATATCACGCTGATGCGCTCTTCGGGATAATGTCCATACTTCATGATGTCGCGCTTGGTGCATTGGCTAATGGCGATAATGCGGTTGGCCTCTTTCAGCGTTTGGTGGAACTTCCAACGGTAAATCAGCGCGTCCCACCAATGGTAGAACTCAGGATGGCGCATGAAGATAAGGTCGTGAATGGTGACAACGGTGTCAATGCCTGCGCGTTTAACGCCTTTGGGCAGTTCGCCCGACAAGCCATGAAACACCTGTACGCCATCGCGCAGCAGGTCTTTCACCACGCCGCTACTTCTCCACGCTGCCTTTTGCAGCGCGTTTTTCGCGTTCTTGGGATACACCATGCGCAGGTTTGGCGCACTTTTCACCTGTCGGGCCAAGTTTTCTCGGCCCGCATCGGGTGCATAAAGCAGCAGTTGTGCGTTGGGATAGAGGGCTGCAAGGTCGTTAACTAGGTTTCTTCCGTATGCTCCCAAGCCCGTTCCGTTCCGCACTACGCGTTTGGCATCAAAGCCCACGATAATGTTCTTGTCTTCGTTCATCAGGCACAAACTTACACAAAAAATGTGTAAATCAAGGCAAAATCTGAAAATAAGATGTGTAGTTGGCATATATTTAAGCAGAAAATACTTATTTTTGTACTTGCACATAAATCGTAAAAGAAATGAAACGCTTTTGTATGGCCATGCTCTTTGTGTTGTTCTGTGTCGCCAACTCGTGGGCGCAAAAGGACGGCCAGCTCCGTGTAAACCCCGAAGAGAAGGAGGTAGACATGGATAATCCCACCTTTGTGCCGATGGTAAAAGTGGGTAGGGTGCTGGATAAGGGCGACAGCATACAATATGTTGAACTGAATAAGATATATGTTTATCCGCAGCTGACGTTTGAAAACGAACGCCAACGAATGGAGTACAACCGCCTTGTGTATAACGTAAAGAAGGTGTTGCCCATTGCCAAAGAGGTGAACAAGATTATTATCGAGACCTACGAATACTTACAAACGCTGCCCGACAAGAAGTCGCGCGACGAACACATGAAACGTGTTGAGGCCGACATCAAACGCGAATACACGCCACGAATGAAGAAACTAACCTACGCGCAGGGCAAGTTGCTCATCAAATTGGTGTATCGTGAAACCAGTTCGTCTTCGTATCAGCTCATCCAAGCCTTTCTTGGACCCATCCGCGCAGGCTTTTATCAGGCTTTCGCCTGGTTTTTCGGGGCTAGTCTTAAAAAGGAATATCAGCCTAATGGCGTGGATAGACTAACCGAAAGGGTGGTGTTGCAGGTGGAGGCTGGGCAGTTGTAGGAGCTGGGAGTGTTTGGTTAATCAGGGTAATTCTACTAATCAGACTGGTCAGACTGGTCAGACAAGTCAGACAAGTCAGACAGGTCAGACAAGTCCGACAGCCCCTACGCCCCCGCTTATCCCCTTTTTTAGGTATTGTATGCTTTCCATATAATACCTATCTTTGCAAAGCATTGCTGTACATCGGCATTAACAAACCTTTAAATGCGAATGTTCAAAATATGTTTTGCAATGCTCTTGTTTGTCGTGGGTGCAGCCACAACGGTCAAAGCGCAGGGCGTTTTGCTGAACGGAACCATCAAAAGCAAAGGCGATGGGCGGCCAATAGAGTATGCCACCGTTACGCTAAAAGAGTGCGAGCTGTGGGCTATCACCGACAATAAGGGGCGTTTCGCCATTAAAAACGTGCCTATGGGCAACGTAACGCTCACCGTGCGTTGCCTAGGCTTTGCCACGTTTACCACGAAGGTGAACGTAAGGGCAGGCATGCCACATGTAGACATCGGCCTAAACGACGACAACCTGAAACTGAACGAGGTGGAAGTGGTGGCCAAACGCAAGGGCGATGCCACAACAACAAGCTACACCATCGACCGCTTGGCGCTTGATAACCGACAAGCCTTGAACCTTGGCGACATCATGAGCCTTCTTCCTGGCGGCAAAACATGGAACAGTTCGTTGCTACGCGATACGCGTATCGCCCTTCGCAGCAGCAGCGGAGAGATGGGTAACGCCTCGTTTGGTACGGCCATCGAGGTGGATGGCGTGCGACTGGACAACAACGCCACGCCAGGCGAAACACTCGGTGCAGGTACGCGCACCCTTAGCACGGCCAATATCGAGAGCGTTGAGGTGGTTACGGGGGTGCCGTCGGTTGAATATGGCGACCTAAGCAACGGCATTGTAAAGGTGAACACGCGTAGCGGAAAGTCGCCTTTCATCGTAGAAGCCAAGCTAAACCAAAACACACGCCAGCTGGCACTAAGCAAAGGCGTTGACCTTGGCGGAAAAATGGGACTGTTTAACTTCTCAATGGAGCACGCGCGCACGTTCGGCGACATCACTTCGCCCTTCACCGCCTACCAACGCAACGTGCTTTCAGCCCATTATATGAACGTGCTGATGCGCCAAAGCATGCCCCTAACGCTGAAACTTGGTGTTACGGGCAATGTGGGCGGCTATAATTCAAAGGCCGATCCCGATGGCGAACTAGACAGTTATAAGAAAGAACGCGACAACAGATTTACCGCAAACCTCTCGGCCGAGTGGCTACTCAACCGCAAATGGCTCACCAGCGTGGTACTGAAATCATCGCTTTCGTATGCCGATCAGCTATACGAGAATTACAGCCACACTAGTTCGGCCACTACGCTGCCTTACATCCACACCATGAAAGAAGGCTATTTCGTGGCCTACGACTATGACAAATACCCCTCGGCAGACATCATTCTGGGTCCTACGGGCTATTGGTATGTGCGCAGTTTCAACGATAGCAGGCCCCTAAGTTACGCCTTTAAGTTGAAGGCCGATTGGGTAAAGCGGTTCGCGCGCATATATAATAAGGTGTCTGTTGGGGCCGATTACACAGGTAGTCGCAACCTAGGGCGCGGCACTTACTACGAAGAGGCGCGCCTAACACCCACTTGGCGACCCTACCGTTACCACGAATTGCCCACGTTGAACAACCTTGCCATATATGCCGAAGAACGCCTGAACATGCCAATGGGCAAACTTTCGAACATGGAACTGACCGTGGGCGTCCGCAACGACATCAGCCACATCGCTGG
>CAUPVH010000264.1:0-3776 GCA_963514635.1 uncultured Prevotella sp.
GGGCAGCACCGTGCACGAAGTGGCTCATGTGGTGGGTGCTGGCAACGCAATGGGCAAAGGCGTGTCTGATATAGCCATCATTGTAAAGATGATTAGGGTGATGATGTTGGTTCCTGTGTTGCTTGTGGTGAGTTGGTTTGTGGCACACGGCAAGCAGGGCGATGCCGAAACGCAAACCAAACGCAAGGGGATAACCATCCCTTGGTTTGCTGTTTTGTTCTTAGTTGTTATCGGTTTCAACTCGCTAAACCTCTTTTCTCCCGCTGTTAACGATGCCATCAACACCTTCGACACCTTTCTTCTCACGATGGCGATGACCGCTTTGGGCGCCGAAACCAGCATCGATAAGTTTAAAAAGGCTGGTGCCAAACCCTTCCTCCTTGCCGCCCTGCTATATTGTTGGTTGCTAGGTGGCGGCTATCTTATTGCTAAGGCGTTGTAGTAGGTGGGGATTTTGAGGAGGAGAGAAGGGTAGATGGTGGTGAAAGTGACTGCTTTTGCGAGTGAGATGTTAGGAAGTGTGCGTTAAAGAATGGTTAAAGCACGCTGCAATCTCCGTATTTTACTCATTCTAACTAAGTGTGTTGTGCTACCACAAGCTAATTTTACCCGCTGCACCTAAGTCGAGAGTGGCAGTAGATATGCCCAGTGCTTGAAACACGCGACTCATAGTAGGAAGGGTAATAACGCTCTTCCCACTTTCCAATTTGCATATTTGTGACCTTTGTACACCGATACGTTTGCCCAGTTCGTCTTGTGTTAGGTTTTGGGCTACACGAGCTTTTCGTATAGCCTCACCCACGTAGTATGCGTGGGTTTCCTCTTTCAATCGCTCTTCCATTGCGTCGCGTTTAGGCGTTCCCTCTTTTCCAAAAACCTCATCAACCAGTTCGGAGAGTGGCGTTAAGTTCATCTTTGCCATGTCTACTTATGTTTTTGTTCAAAATATTGTTTTCTAATCCCTTCTGCTTTGGCAATTTCCTTAGGGGGAGTTTTCTGCGTTTTCTTAACTATACCATGTGTGGCGATAATTAAAGTCTCTGTTTCCGTGTCCCAAAAAGAAAATAATCGGTAGCAGTTACCATTAAATAGAGTTCGGAACTCCCATATTTGAGTTCCTTCTAGTTTCTTGAAAAGTGCGGTATCCATAACCCCTTGCTCTATCTTGCGGTAGTTATAGATGATTTTCTCCTGCACTTTTAGTGGCGTGGAACGAACAAACGCTAAGGCTTCTTCCATCATAACCACTTCAATGTTGTGTCTTCTCATGTGTCCTCGGTTTATATATGCAAAGATAAGCGTTTGTTTCCTAATAACGAAACAAACGGCGTGTTATTTCTTTTGGTAAACCTATCTTTGGTCGTTTCAATATCTAATGTTTGCCATAAGTGCCGTTTCCCTGTTTAGTTCTCATCACTTCCCCCTCTTCATCACCACAACCGCATTGGCCACTTTGCGTTCTCCATCGTGGTCGAACTTACGATTGTCGCAAGGATAGTTGGCAATGCCATTGGCATTATACCCTTTTGCCCAGAGTGTGGTGGAACCTCCGCCGTCTAGATTAAGGGCATCTGTGCAGCCCAACTGTTGCAAAAAGTGGCGCAGTTCGATAAGGTTCATACCGCCAGCATAACCCGGATGCCGTCCGTCTACGGTGACGAAAAGCACTGTTCCGCGTGAAGTGAGGGCGATGGCCGTGCGTGGATGCTTTTTAACGATGAACCCCATGCTGCTGCTACGTAACGAAACGTCCTTGCCGCGATAGAGAAGTAGATGCCCAGAGGCCAATGTAGACCCGTGCCGACAACGGTAACGCTGCTCGATTGCCTTGTTCCAGGGCATGATGTGGAGCTTTCGGCCGTGCGTTCGGATAGCTCCCGTTACGCGAAGAGCCAGTTCGGCCGTGGTTGTTGTGTCGATAATGGTGCGCCCTTGGCGTAAATAAGTGATGGCCGAACGCTTATGTATGTCGAAATACGAACCGTTGATGGCTGCCAAAGCCTTTGTTCGGCGTGCCATTTCGCCCACCGTTGCACCGCCCTCTGCAACCGCAATGTCGAACACTAGGCCGCGTTTGGGCGTAATTTCGGCCACAGTAACGGTTTGGGCACAGCCGTATAGCAAAGGCCAACGCATCTGTCGCACCTCTATATTCTCGCTTATCTTCTTCGTTTCCCACATCGCAGTGTTGATGGCCACAACGTCTTCGCGAGTTTGGGACACAAGGTGGAGGGGCAGGAATAGCCCGAAAAGCAGGCCAATAAAAAACTTATTTCGCATAATATGGTTGTTAATCGTTGGCAGATGTGGTTGTTGCGGTGGGCAAATTGGTGAGCTTTCTTCGCCGTCAAAGCGATAAAGTTCGCCGTTGCGCATCTTTTGCATGTCTGTCTTCATTCCATTTTTCGTTTTACGATGTGGGCAAAAGTACGTTTTTTTGATTAACTTTGCAACAGCAAGCCCTGCCCGGCAATGGGTTTTCACACTATTTACCATTCCGCCACATCATGTTTCATCCCCTACATACCACTCTTCCGAGGCCCGAAAAGATGAACAACCCCTTCTTTTACGAGCCCGATGCGCTGTGCTTAATGGCTGCCGAGCAGGTTAAGGGACTTGTTGCGCAGTACGAAACATGGCGCGAAGAGGTGGCACAGGGCAAGATGTTCGGCGTATTGGTGGTTGAACGCCCCGCGCCCCACGGCACAGAGTTGGGCTATTTGGCCGCATTTTCGGGGCAATTAGGCGGTAAGGCCACGTGGGAAGGCTTTGTTTCGCCCGTGTTCGACTACTTGCAGCCCGATGGTTACTTCAAAATACACGAACGCGAGATAAGCGAAATTAACGCACAACTAAGCGAAATGGAACGTAACCCGCTGCTTAACGAGCTGAAAACGCGCCTTGCCAACGAACAAGAAACGGCCGAAACGGAGTTGAATGCTTACCGAAAGATGATGGCTGAGGCCAAAAAAGAACGCGAAGACAAGCGCAGACGGGGCGCAACAGCCGAAGAACAAGCGGCGATGGTGGCCGAAAGTCAGTTTCAAAAGGCGGAATTGCGCCGACTGAAACAGCGGATAAAGGCCCAAATTGAATGCTTGCAGGCCGAACTGAATGTGCAGGAAAAGGCGATGACAGACTTAAAAAACAAGCGCAAACGCCTATCAGACGCGCTGCAACGTTGGCTTTTCCAGCAGTTCGAGATGCTTAATGCGCGCGGCGAACGCCGCAACTTGCTCGACATTTTCGCCCCAACACCTCAACGAACACCACCTGCCGGCACGGGCGAATGTTGCGCGCCAAAGCTGTTGCAGCATGCTTTCGTTATGGGTTATCGTCCGCTTAGCATGGCCGAGTTTTGGTTGGGGCGGTCGCCCAAAACCGAAATAAGGCGCGAAGGTACGTTCTATCCTGCCTGTCCGGGCAAATGTGGGCCAACATTAGGCTTTATGTTGCAGGGCTTAGAGGTGCAGTGCGTACCGCAAAAGCCCATCGACCGCGAAGCCTTGCGTGTGGTTTACGAAGACGAGGGCTTGGTGGTGGTGAGCAAACCGCATGGCATGTTGAGTGTTCCTGGCAGAGATGGCGGCACGTCGGTTGCCCAATTGATGCGCGAACGCTACCCAGATGCCGACTCGCCCTTTGTTGTTCATCGACTAGACCAAGACACTTCGGGGCTGATGCTCATCGCAAAGACCAAGGAAATGCACCGAACATTGCAGTTGGCCTTTGAAAATCACGAGGTAAAGAAACGCTATGTGGCGGTGCTAGACGGC
>CAUPVH010000265.1:0-3776 GCA_963514635.1 uncultured Prevotella sp.
TTTAAGAAAAATATCGAACCATAATGCAAGTTTTTGAGTTTCTTTACACATTGATGACATAATGGGGAACGTACACCTTATATATATAAGGGAAGATTTTATGACCACCGTAGCTATTAGGCCGACTATTGAAACAAAGCCACAACATCATCAACCCAGCCCACAAACTAAATCAAACAGTTACCCCATACTTTCTTTTAAGCGTTCCATCCATTATAACACTCAGATAATGGACATTTGGTAGGCAAAAAACCGAGAGTTTTCAGCCTACCAAACGTCCATTACACCTAAAGCTCCAACATTTCACCCTTCGTCATCTTCACACCAATCCCACCCATAATTAGGTTTAGCCCCAATCTCATCGGGATTGTGGGGTATCTCCCCATGCTGGTCAGTATTTCCATCGCCATCGTTATCAAACCTCGATGCGCCAGGAGCAATTAGCAACTCATCTAAGCCAAAGTGTATCGCTGCACAATCGGGCTTTAAATAATCATGTGTCTTCATGCGTTCTAACTCTATTTTAAGATTAGCTTCTTATGGTTAACAATATAAATACCCTTTGGCAAGCCCTCCGTAGATGTTGCATTCGGGCGTACTAGTTTACCATCTATGGCATAGATGTTACATGGAATGGCGAACGTGTTGCCATCAACCTCACTAGATGCTGTTGATATGCCTGTGGTGTGGAATGTATTACCTATCTCCTCATTGTCAACAAAGAATTTCAGAGCCTTAGATTGAGTGGCAGAACCCGTAGCGATCCAGCAACGGAACCCTTTAACAGGCATTGGACTTTGCGTATAGTGCCACAGCCACCTACCTCCCGATGCAGAACTTTTGCCCAACGCATACGAGAAGGCAGGGACAACTGCACTCGCATGACGATATAACGAACCGCAGAACTGTAATTTTCCATCAGTCGTAGAACTCCAGGAGGCCACGTTGCGCAATATTCCACCAGAATAATTTGGCTGGTTTTCAGGTTTCTTATCGAGTGTAACATTATTAATAACGTAGTAAGGAGCATTAACCGAAAGCCATGGCTTATTATTCTTCAACTTCTTGTAAGGTTTTGACGAGGTCATCACCGTCGGGTCCTTTGTGGGCTTTATCAAGTATAGTTTATAAGCATCAAAAACGACATGATCTTCCTCTTGGTCTAAATCTACCTTTGTAAAGTCGATACGCTTTTCATAATTTGCGGATTGTTTGGGATAGGCCGACAGTTTCACGTCCTCACCAAACGCCGCCTTCAATTGTCCAACCGTTAGCGACACGGGCAGAACGATAGAATTCCACTCGTTTTTCTGTAATGTTCGTTTCAACACCATGATGGCCGCCCTATTGGGTTTCACCTGTTCCAATATATAGTTTGTACTCGTTTGCCCCTCGTCAAGAATCAAATCGAGAGTTCCGCAATAAGCCAATGAAAAGTCGTCCCAGCAAGTCCAGTCGAGTGGTTTGGTGGAATTAGCCACCCTTACGCCAATCTCCATCACATCGGTGTCGTGCGGAACATACACGAACACCGTGTTGTTATACATGCCGTGTTCGAAGACCTTGGCCGCCTTTACGTAAGGGCTCACTTTATCGGCAGCTCTGTCCGCATTGGTATATACCTTTCGAAATTCTTGAAGCGTATACTCAAAATCACCACCAAACTTGTTTAAAGTCGTTTTTACATTCGAATTTGCATCAGTAGTACCCACCACACTCACGAAAAGCTCTGCCGTGAGGTTACTCCCTGTGGCAGGGGCATAGAAACCATTGCACGAAACGCGGTACCATCCTTTCTTAATAGCCTTCACCTTCTGAGAAACCTTTCCGTTGGCATGAGCCGTATTCCCAAGATTCCTCACGTTGGCCGTACCATAACTGGCGTTATCGGCCATATACGAGTTGCTGCTCGTGGCACCATTGCCCACATAATACGTATATGCGTCATTCGCTGGTTCCAACAAATAAGCATTTTTGTTGGCCCAACCCCAAGTCAAGCCGCCTGCAGGAACCCATTTTTCCACATCTCTATCACCACGTGCAAAGTCGTGGTCGTCTATTAGAATGGTGGCGTTAGCTGGCGACTCGTCAGACGCATACACATCTTTAAATACGTCTTTAAGGTCGGCTCGCGTAACTATCTTCCATTGACAAGTTTCATCGCTAAGATTAATATTGTTCGGATAGCTAATGGGATAAACCTTATCCTTCAATATCTTCGTCATTTGCAAATAACGTTTCCCACCCATTCCTTGGGTCATCTCATCGTTGTAGACACTAATTCGATAGGTTTTGCTACCAGGCGTAACCTCCTCAAACTTCCAATCTAGCACGCCATTGATGTGGTGTGGCTCTGTTGTGTAAGGGTTAGGGGTCTTCGAAAGGTCGTAATCCACCCCTCTATCCACATACGCCCTGTTGTAATTGGCCTGATCCTCATGGCCTGGCGTATCTTTCCTTCGACCAAAGGCAATATTCTGTCCCTCAGTTGTTTTCAAAGGACCAACCATTTGATAGTGATTGGCAATGGTAGAATGCTTGACGGTAATGGTCATACCCGTGCTGAACCCCACAAGCGACGTGCCCCAATAACTTCCGGCATTGAGATACTTGCCTGTGCCTACGTTATAAAGGTACACAATTCTCTTATTCTCGTCTGGGTTATTAATAACCGACTCAATGGGATTACCCAGCCATTTGTGCGTAGTGGGGTCTTGCCCTTGCGCATTCACAGCAAGAGGGATGCAGGCATACACTGCCAACAAAGCGAAAAACTGTATTCGTTTCATAATCATTAACTACTTAAATTCTCTTGTTATGTTTTCGATGGTGCAATACAGAAACAGCGTAAGTTTCCCGTCATCTGGCACTTTTCATGGAGCGAAACGGTTTGCAATAGTTGCCGTAGCTATGTTTCTCTGGTCGTTTATTGCCCCGCGCTGGGGCAAGTTATCAACTTTATACTAGTTAAAGCGGTATATTTGCAAGGCGTCATTCATCCTTGTTATTAAGCAATACTGTTGTTTTCCAAGTAGCACGCTTGTTCCGTTTCTTTCTTTGCATTAGTTCTTTACTCGGGTGCAAATGTATTAAAAAAAACAGAATACTCCAAATTTTTCTGTAAATATTTATTCCTCGACTTGGAAAGTAGATGTAAACCGAACTGACATAGAGGATATTTATCCTAACGTTGGGTTTATTCTTCATTTCTAACACAACATTCGAATAGCATGAAAAGTGGCTTTTTCAGACGACATACCACAAGTATACCAGTTAACAGAAACGTTCTCCGTTCCATTCAAAAGTTTTGTCCCCCACTCTTTCGTTCCTGCACACATACGGCTTACAACAAATTATTAACCGCACCGAAATAATAAACATTATTTAACTTTTAAACATTATTTAGTTAAACATTGTTACTCCCCCCCGTGTATGTTAAATATGTTTTATAACTTTGGGCGTTCAAACGAAAATGCATCGGCAAACAAACCCGAAAAATAAAATCAGAGCGAACAAGCCGCGACCACAACTTAAATTATTTCTTAAACAAATATCCTAAATTTAATTAGCAATGAACAAAAGTAGCAAACATTTCAGTCTGCGCCTAACCATTACGGCAATACTGATGTTTTTCTGTTTTGTCCTTCATGCACAGAATATCACCGTAACAGGAACGGTGACCGACACTAGCGGTGAGCCTGCCGTTGGTGCCACAGTGCAAGTGCAAGGGACGAAAGTAGGCAGTGTCACCAACCTTGACGGACAATATTCCATAC
>CAUPVH010000266.1:0-3769 GCA_963514635.1 uncultured Prevotella sp.
GAGAATAAGACAGGCAAGATGCCGACAAGCAAACGAAAGATGAACAGGAAGCGATAGAAACAACCTAAAATAATAGGTCAGCGGTCTAACGACCGATTGGGGTTTAATAGCTGCGTGCAATGATAACACGGTGCTTAGCAGGCTTACCGCTCACCATGTCTACGCCCTCGGTCTGTTCAAATTCAAAGGGAACACACCTGATAGTGGCCTGCGTATCTTCCTTAATGCGCGCCTCCGTTTCTTCCGTTCCGTCCCAATGACAAAGGAAGAAACCGCCATCTTTAATACGTTGCTTAAACTCTTCGTAGTCATTGCACTCGTAAATATGTGCGTTACGATAGTCTAAGGCCTTCTTAAAGATGTTGGCCTGCATGTCGTCAAGCACCGAAACAATGTGTTCGGCCAAACCTTCGAAACCGATGGTTTCTTTCTCTAAGGTGTCACGACGCATAATTTCCACCGTGTTGTTTTCTAGGTCGCGGCCGCCCATAACAATGCGAACGGGGATGCCCTTCAACTCATAGTCGGCATATTTAAAGCCCGGACGCTTGTTATCCGAGTCGTCGTACTTCACCGTCACGCCAGCTTTGCGCAACTGCTCGATAACAGGTTGCAGCTTATCGGCAATGGCTTGCATCTGTTCGCCGGCCTTACCAATGGGTATGACAACCACTTGTATGGGTGCAAGCTTTGGTGGAAGAACCAAACCGTTGTCGTCCGAGTGGGTCATTATCAATGCACCAATAAGCCTAGTACTAACTCCCCAGCTTGTTGCCCATACATATTCGGGTTTGTTTTCCTTGTTGAGGAAAGTAACATCGAACGATTTGGCAAAGTTCTGGCCAAGGAAATGGCTCGTTCCGCTTTGCAAGGCCTTTCCGTCTTGCATCATGGCCTCGATGGTGTAGGTGTCTAATGCACCGGCAAAACGCTCAGTCTCGCTCTTAACGCCACACACAACAGGCACGGCCATCCAATCTTGTGCAAACTTGGCATACACGTCTAGCATCTTCTTTGCTTCCTCTTCGGCCTCCTCACGCGTTGCATGGGCCGTGTGTCCTTCTTGCCAAAGGAACTCGGAAGTGCGAAGGAAGGGGCGCGTACGCATCTCCCAACGCATAACGTTGCACCATTGGTTGCACATTAGGGGCAGATCGCGCCAAGAGTGTATCCAGTTTTTATACGTATTCCAAATGATGGTTTCGGATGTGGGGCGTATGATAAGTTCTTCATCGAGCTTGGCCGAGGGGTCTACTTCAACGCTGTTCCCATCCTCGGATGCACGTAGGCGGTAGTGCGTTACTACGGCGCACTCTTTGGCGAACCCCTTTACGTGTTCGGCTTCACGCGAGAAGAACGACTTTGGAATCAACAGTGGGAAGTAGGCATTTTGTGCTCCCGTCTCCTTAAACATGCGGTCAAGCTGTTGTTGCATCTTTTCCCAGATGGCATAACCATAGGGTTTGATAACCATACATCCTCTCACGGCGGACTGTTCCGCCAAGTCGGCTTTCACAACCAAGTCGTTAAACCACTGACTATAATTGTCGGCACGCTTGGTTAAATCTTTTAGTTCTATTGCCATTTATCTTTCGTGTTATTTCTTTTCAGCCTACAAAGTTACGCTAAAATGCTTAAAGCGCAAAATGTATGGGCAAAGTTTAGGTGGGCAGAACGAAACAAGTGCAACGCCATTTGCCGCCCATTAGTTTTTGCCGTGTCGCCAAATGCTGATTGTCTTGCGCCACAAGATGGCGAAATTGATACCCGTAACAAATAGAAACAGTGCCAAGCCTATACCCAAAGTGGCTACCACGCCAGTAGAAGGGAGGTCGGGGAAAAGTGTTTCCACAATGTCTATATAGTAACTCCGTATCATTAGCAGGAGCGAGAAACTTGCAACCAGCACTGCAAAGTTAAGTGCGAGGGTTAGCATCTGGTAAGGCAACGCCACTCGCGAAGGACTATAACCTATGAGCAAGAGGTTTTGCAGCTTGGTGGTGTTTTTCTGCACAAGCAGATAGATGCTCAGCAACAGCACATAAAAGCTTAGTGCCGATATAACGACACCCACACCCATAACCAACGTAACCATGAGTTTGAGGAAGTAAGTGGTTTTCTCGGCATCGAGATTGTTGTCTTCCAACTCGTAGTTATGTTCTTCGAGATATGCCCCGATACGCTGGTCGGCAGGGTTGGTTACATCTAATATCAGTCGCGATGGAGGCAACTCACTGTCGGGCGAGAAGTGGTTGTTGCTCCACGCCATGAACGATTGGGGAACAAGAATGGTGTTAAGCTTGGACGAAAAGCCGATGACTTTTCCCTTAAAATAGCCTTGTCCGCCCTTGCCTTGCACCTGTATGTGCAGGTCTATCATGCCTACAAGCCCTTCGTTTATTTTAGGCAACGAATGGTTTTGGGCGAAACCGAAGTTGTACATGGCGATATAACTCCGCGGGAGGATAACCGGCACCAAGCTATCACCTGGCGTATAGTGCCAATTATCGAGCGAAACATCAACGAAAGGGTCGGGAACGCTTTCGAAAAACAATTCAGAATTAAGTATTTTCATGCCGCTAACGCCCATCGTCGCCTCTGCCTTGTAAGCTGTAGAGGTGAACTGGCCCACGCCTTTAACGAACGGTTGGGCTTGTAGGTCGGCTATCTCGTCTTTCGAAAAGCCCGAATGTTGCTGCCCCAAGGCGTTAGCCATGCCTATTTTCTTACTAACCACAAGGTAATCGGCCTTTAAAAAGCTGTCATTTGCCGTAAATATGGGCAAGATGTCACAATATAGCTGGTAGCCAAGCAGCACAATGGTCATGCCGAAGAGGTTGGCGAAGAAGAAACCAACGAACTGTGGCCAACTGATATGTTGGCGAAGTAATTTCCAAACCAGTTTCATAGTTTCAGAATTTTATCGTATTGCAAGCCTGGATGCTTGCCAATGCTTGTTACTATCAGTGCCGCGCCTTGCGATTTAGCCTCGGCTGCCATCAGTTCGCCAAGCGTGTCGGCATTAAAATCGTCGAGATGACTAATGGGTTCGTCGGCTAAAAGAAAGTCGAAAGGCTGCACCAGGGCACGCAATGTAGCCACGCGCTGTTGCTGTCCGAAAGACATCTTCCCCACCCTCGTGTTTATCTTGTCGGCAATTCCTAGCTGCTCAAACCACGCACGTATCTCGTTTTCGGTCTTAAAGTGGGTAAGTTGGTTCTTCAGCATCACGTTCTCCAAGGCCGTTAGTTCGGGAAACAGCCGCAATTCTTGGAACAACTGGCTTACGTTTCGTTGGCGAACGTTCACCCAGTCGGCAGTGGAAAGCAGGCTGATGTCCGTTTCGTCGAACTTCACCACACCTTCGTAATCTTGCCGATAGCCCAAGATGTAACTGCAAAAGGTGCTTTTTCCGAGGCCGCTTTGAGCCTCAACAAGGTAGAATTTACCTTTTTCGAACCTCAGATTGGGCTGTTGCCACACATCCGATTGCAGGTTTTCGCGTTGCAAGAACACATGCGGCGTAACTTGTTCAAAGCTAATACTGTTCATCATTCTAATATATAAACGATTGTGTTTACCCCTCCCAAATAACTTTTCACTATGTCTAAGCTATTGGCCTTGATGCCCCTTATGCCGGCCAAGGCGTCTAAGTTGAAGACTAGGGCCAGTCGTTTTCCGCGTATTTCGTTAGCTACGTTTGGCGATACTTGACCGTTAGCCGTTGCCGAAACGGCTTGTTGAAAAGGCGGATGGGGCAAACAATAGA
>CAUPVH010000267.1:0-3768 GCA_963514635.1 uncultured Prevotella sp.
AGTTTGAGCAGCTGTTGAGCCGTTAGCTTTTGTCCGTCTTCGGTAAGGAAAAGGGGGTAGCCTTCCGCATCAAGTCCTGCTGTTCGGTAGGCAAATATGGCTCCTACGGGATAGCCTTCACGCCCAGGATAGGTGCTGTTCTGGGCCACAGTCTCGCGTAATACACGGTTGGTGTTGAAACCGAGGTTCAGATTAGTATGCCAAGTGAAGTGCTTAGTGCGGAGATTGCGTGTGGAGAGAGCCACTTCAAATCCCTCGTTCTTCATGCTGGCCCAATTGATGATGGTAGACGAGAAGCCCGTTTCAAGCGGCAACATGCGCGTACCGATGAGGTCGGTGCTTTTGCGATAATAGTAATCGGCGCTCAGGTTGATGGCGTTGTCGAACAAACTCACGTCAAGTCCGAGGTTGATGTTACTCGTTTTCTCCCAACGTAAGTTGGGGTTGGGCGCGGTTTCGGCAGAAATAACCGTTTCTACATGGCCTGGCAAAATGGTTGTGCGGTTGAATGTGCCGATGAGATAGGGCGAAGTGTTCTTGTCTATGTTGCCTTGCAGACCATAAGAGAGGCGCAGGGCAAGGTTGTCTATCCACTTAGAGGCGGCACTACTCTTGCGCAGGAAGGGCTCGTTGGAGATGCGCCACAGGCCACTTACAGAGTAAAGAGGCACGAAACGATACTTCTTGGCCACGCCAAACACGTCCGAACCATCCCAACGAATACTTCCTCCCAGGGTGTAACGTGCCAACAATGTGTACGAACCTGTGGCGAACCACGATACGTAAGCGTTCTCTTGGAACGTCTCGCGGTGCAAGGGATACTGCCGTGCGAGGTCTTCGGTGGGGAAAATCACAGGCTGTGTGGTGAGTGTACGTGCATCGTAGCCATAGGCTGCCGAGTAAAGCGAAAAGCTTTTTAAGCGGCGTACCTCTGTTCCGGCCATCAGTTCGAGGTCGTGAATGGTGTTGAAACGGCGGGCGGACTCCGCCCTAGCCTTCCCTGTCCCTTTACTGCTGTGCGCTTCGGTTTGCTTGTGCATGCCGCCCGTAGGCAGAAAAGGGCGCTTTTCCTCGGGGGAGGGGGAGGGTGCCAAAAGAATAAGCATCAGCGACCTGTCGATACGGCTGTTCGAAGTGTTGGCACGTTCTTCAAAGATGTTGAAGTCGAGCGACGAGTCTTCTCGTCCTTGTATATTGGTGTCGTATCGGTAGCTACCATCTGCCTCGAAAGGTTGGAAGTAGGGGTTGGCCAGTCGCGAATAGTACACGGGATTGGTAAATCCGTTGGTGTCGGTTAGGTAACTGCGCTGCTTACGGCGGTTGGCAAAGACGGATGCACCGAGTTTAAGCATCTTATTTACGCGGTAATTGGTTTTGAGTGTTAGGTTGTAGCGGTTGTTGCTTACGCCGCGTACGGTACCCATCTCGTCGTAGTAGCCCAACGAGGTGTAATAGTCGGCACGTTCGCTGCCACCAGATAGGCTGATGTTGTGCTCTTGATTGGTGACGGGACGAAAGAGAATGTCGTTCCAATTGGTGTTGATGTTGCGCAAAGCGTTGATTTGTTGTTGCGCCGTAGAACTAAGTGCGCCCCATCCGCCTGCTTTATAGGCAGCAGTTTCGCCCAAAGCAGAAAGTATTTGGGCCACGCCGCCTTTACTTTCGCGATAGGTATAGTCGCTACGCAATAGTTCTAGTTCGAGGTCTACTTTCTCGTTGGCCGTAAGCATGTTGAGTCGGTCGAGACTTGTGCGAGGCGAAAAGGTGAGTTTGGCCGAATAGTTCACCATTGGTCGGCCGTCTTTTCCTCGTTTAGTGGTGATAACAATCACGCCGTTAGCTGCTCGTGCGCCATAAATAGCTGTTGCGGCGGCATCTTTCAGTACGGTAATGTTCTCAATGTCGGAGGGGTTGATGCCGGCAATCGACGTTTGATAAATGTTGTCAACGTCTTTCAAGTTTTGCATGCTGGGGATGTCCGTTCCTTCAAGCGGCATACCGTCTAAAACCCAAAGGGGCTCTTGCGACCCATTTAGCGAGGCTGTTCCGCGTATTCTGATTTTCACAGGCGCGCCAGGTGCACCCGATGAGGTGACGGCTGACAGGCCGGCGATTTGTCCCGACAAAGCTTGGTCGATGCTTTTCACCGCTCCCACTTTCTCAGTAGATATGTCTACCTTGGTAACAGCAGCGGTTAGTTTCCGTCGGTCTATCTTCTGATAACCCGTAACCACCACTTCGTTTACGGTTCGGGCGTTGGGTTTCAGTTGTATACGGTAGTGGTTCTGCCCATAAACGAGGGCCACTTCTTCCGTTTGGTAGCCTAAATAGCGTACGGTGAAGTGGGTTACCTTTGCGCCCACTTCAAGTGTGAACTTGCCTTCGTAGTCGCTCACGGCTCCTGTTTGGGCTTTCGCGCCAGGTACAGCCACAGATATGGTGGCGCCAGGCAGCGGGTCGTCGTTAGCGTCGGCCTCAACAACCACGCCAGTGATGACGCGTTGCGCCCACAGACTTGGCGCGAGAGCCAAAAATAGAAGTGTAAACAGTTGTTTCATATTGTTCGTTCTATTGTTTTATAAATAATGAAGGGATAAAGACCAAGGCTTTTTTCTTTCTGCTAGGAGGCCTTCTTTCTTTACTTACCCAATCCAAGGGCGGTTTGTATGCGCAACATAACGTCTTCGTAGTGCAGGCGGGCGGCGGTGTTGGCACTGCCCTTACGCGTTTGCACCAATTTGAGAATGCGGAGTAGTTCGCCGCGTTTAACGCTGATGGCATCGCTTACACGTGTGGCCTGACTGCCTGTTAGTTCGATAATGCGTGGCGCACTGCTCAGTTCACGCGGGCAACCCATCGTGCACGGCTCGGTTGCTTGAGTGATATGCCGTGGTGAAAGCTCGGAAAGTTTCTTGTTCAGTTTCACGCCTTCTTGTTCGGCCGCCGCTGTTATGAGCGCGTCAACAAAGTTTTTCTGCAAACTGCGTTCGGCGATGTCGGGGTTGCGACCCGCGATTGTTGAACGGAAGATGTGTTGATGTAGCAGGTCTACAAGCTCAATGGCGGTGAAAGCACGGCTGGAACCATTCTGTCGCTCGTTTTCAAGCATGCGAACAAGTCGGTCGTTGTCTAGCAAATCCCACAAAACATAGCTTTGCTGATTGGTAAGCGAGTAAGTGGGCGACATCTCTTGCACGCCCACGGGGGTGCGACGGTTGATGTAGGTGTATTGTGTGAGGGGTGTGGAGAAGAGCCAAGGCTGGGGACTAAGCACTTCGTCGAGGAGAAACTTCACTGCTCGTTGCTGTCGTTCGCGAGGTACAAAGCTAAAAGTGCGTTGTCCGTCGCCAACGGTGGTGTTTTCGATGTACATACCGCCAACGTTGGCCATTACATGATAGGCGTACAAACTCCATTGGAAGATAATGGCCGCGTAGAAACGCGAGGCATCATCATAAGTCTGCCCTGGTTTCCCTGTCGTTGTCCACTTCACGATGTTGGGTACAATGCGTTTAAGGTTGGCAATGCCGTATCTAGCAGACTTCATCGCATCGTCTCCCAAGTCTTCGCTCAGTGCTCTGGGGTCGATAGCTGTCCGTTGGTTTTGTGCCTCACTGTAACGATACTCTCTGCTCTGATGCTTTTGCAAGAACGTAAAGAGCGGTTGCTCGGCCTTTTCCTCGTTGGGGAACCAACGATAGCCCCATTCAATGGCCATTAGGTCGTAAGGACCAATGGCAGGGGTGATAACTTGCACGCCATCGCTTG
>CAUPVH010000268.1:0-3745 GCA_963514635.1 uncultured Prevotella sp.
GCCCTATGGGGTGCCCAAACCCAAGCAAAGGCAAAAGGGCAAGTGCAAGAAAAGGTAAAAGCGCAAGGCCAAAGCCATGCAGCAAACCTTTGTTTGCAAGGCAAGTCGGCCTTGTCGGGTGGCAATTTCAACAATGATTGGCATGCAGCAACCCTTCGTTTGCCAGGCAAGTCGGCTGTGCCGGGTGGCAATTTCAATCATGATTGGCATGCAGCAACCCTTCGTCTGCAAGGCAAGTCTGCCCCTGAAAGTCGTCGCCCACCCCTCCAAAAGCCGTAAGTAGCGGCTTATTGTTGGCTAAAAACAAGTGTGAAACAGATTTTTTTGAATGAACATATTAGAATACTCCTTCTTTCAGAACGCCCTCCTAGGCTCGCTCTTGGCTAGTGTGCTGTGTGGGTTTATCGGCACATACATCGTTACAAGGCGGCTGGTGTTCATCAGTGGCGGCATCACGCACGCCTCGTTTGGCGGCATTGGGCTAGGCGTATTCTTAGGTATCAACCCCATACTTTCGGCCATGGTGTTCTCCGTGCTCAGTGCTTTCGGCGTGCAATGGATGTCGCGCAGGGGCGATGTGCGCGAAGACTCGGCCATTGCCGTGTTTTGGACCTTCGGCATGAGCCTAGGCATCATCTGCTGTTTCTTATCTCCGGGGTTCATGCCCGACCTTCCTTCCTTTCTCTTCGGCAGCATTCTCACCATCGGACAGGCCGACCTTTGGCTGCTAGCCGCACTGCTTGTGGTGGTGGTCCTAGTCTTCGTGCTGCTCTATCGCACAATATTAAGTGTGGCTTTCGATGTAGACTTCGCCCGTTCGCAACGCCTGCCCGTGGCGTTTATCGAGTATCTGATGATGGCACTCATCGCCCTAACCATCGTAGGCACACTCCGCATGGTGGGCATAGTGCTAAGTATCAGCCTACTTACCATACCCCAGATGTCGGCCAACGTGCTAACGCACAACTTCAAGCGCATGATTGCGTGGAGTATTGTCATCGGTTGGGTAGATTGCCTTATGGGTCTAGGCCTCTCTTACGCCCTCAACGTGCCGTCGGGCGCATCCATTATCTTCGTCAGCATCCTTGTTTATCTTGTGTTAAAGGTGGGCAACGTTGCTTTCAAAAAACGTCAACGCCAACTTGAAACCATTTAAATCCACATATAGCCTTGCCTTGTGGCTCGCCCTCGCGCTGCTGCTCGCTGCCTGTTCGGCCAGTAAGAACACGGCACGCAGCAGGTGGTGGCAAGCTTTCAACACCCGTTATAACGTTTACTACAACGGAAACATGGCTTATGTAGACGGTATGTTGGAAAAAGAAAACGGCAACCGCGACAACTATACCGAACTTCTGCCACTCTATCCCGTGGCCAATAAGGGCAGCAAAGAGTTGGGCAAGGGCAACTTCGAGCGCGCTATCCTGAAAAGCGAAAAGGCCATTCAGCTGCATAGCATCAAGCGACGACCCACGTGGGACAAGAAACGGCGCAAGACCCAACGCGACATCGAATGGCTAAACCGCCGCGAATACAATCCTTTCATGTGGCGCGTGTGGATGCTTATGGGGCGTTCGCAGTTTCATAAGGGCGACTTCGACCAAGCCGCATCTACATTTGCCTACATGTCGCGCCTCTATCGCACGCAACCGCACATATATGCAAAGGCGCGTGCATGGCTTGCCAAGACCTATATAGAACAGGGATGGATGTACGATGCCGAAGATGTAATACGCAACATGAGCCGCGACTCGATGGATTGGCGTGCAGTTAAGGAGTGGGATTACACGCATACGCTCTATCATCTGCACGCAGGCGAGTGGCAAAAGGCCATACCCTACCTGCAAAAGGTTATCAAACACGAGATGCGGCGCAAGCAACGGGCGCGCCAATGGTTTATCATGGGGCAGCTACAAAGGCTTGTGGGCAATCGCGATGCGGCTTATAAGGCTTTCAGAAAGGCGGCATCAATGCACGTTTCTTACGAACTAGACTTCAATGCACGCATCGCCCAAACCGAAGTTTTGGCGCAAGGACAGGCCAAAAAGATGATTGCCAAGCTGCGCCGAATGGCTACCAACGACAACAATCGCGACTATTTGGACCAAGTGTATTATGCCATCGGCAACATATACCTGGCACAACGCGACACCGCCAACGCCATCGCCGCCTACGAAAATGGCGGAAAGCGAGCCACACGCAATGGTATTGAGAAGGGTGTGCTGATGCTTAAGCTGGGCAATGTGTATTGGCAGAAACAACGCTTTGCGGATGCACGCCGCTGTTACAACGAGGCACTGGGACTTCTCGATAAAGAACGCCCCGACTACGAAGAACTTTCGCAGCGTTCGAAAGTGCTTGACGAGCTAGTGCCGCACGTTGAGGCCGTACAACTACAAGACTCGCTGCAACTGCTGGCCACGATGCCCGAACCGCAACGCAACGCCGCCATCGACCGCGTGATTGCTGCCTTAAAGAAGAAAGAAAAAGAAGAGCAATACGCGCAAGACGAAGAGACGGCGCGCCGCACTATCGCCCGAAACAGTTCTGCATCGAACATGCCCACCACCCAAACGCCCATGCAACGCACGCAACAAGGTGGCGGATGGTACTTCTACAACCCCATTGCCGTGAGTCAAGGCAAAGCAGCCTTCGAGCGACAGTGGGGCAAACGCGACAATGTGGACAACTGGCAACGGCTAAATAAAGCCGCCGTTGCACTGAACACGCCCTTAGATGAGCCGTCGGCCGAACAACGCGACTCGATTTTGGCCGAGGAAGCGCGCCGCGACTCCATACAACAGGCCATGCAAACAGCCGAAAACGACCCACATAAACGCGAGTTTTACTTGGCGCAAATTCCTTTTACCGCCGAACAACGGCAGGCCAGCAACGTGTTACTCGCCGACGGATTGTTCCATTCGGGCGTGATTTTCAAAGACAAGCTCGACCAACTCTCCCTGTCCGAGAAAGCCTTACGCAGGCTTACCGACAACTATCAGCAGTTCGACAAGATGCCGCAGGCATACTACCACCTTTTCTTACTCTACATGCGGAAGGGCGACAAGGTTACAGCACAGCGTTATGCCGACATGCTGAAACAGCAATACCCCAAACACGAGCTTACCGAACTGATTACAGACCCCTATTACTTTGCCAACGCACAGCGCGGCGAACATATAGAAGACTCGCTCTACGCCGCGACCTACGACTTCTTCAAAGCCGAGAACTACGCAGCAGTGAAGCGCAACGCAAAGGTATCTGCCACCAAGTTTAAACATGGTGCCAACCGTGACAAGTTCCTGTTTGTAGAGGCCTTATCCATGCTACACGACGGAAATATCGATGCTTGTCTCAATGGTTTGCAAACGTTGGTGGAGCAATTTCCCCAAAGCGAGCTAAGCAAAATGGCCGCCATGATTGTGAACGGCATTAATGCCGGCAGGCAAGTGCAGGCAGGCGGGTTCGACCTGAACAACGTTTGGCAACGCCGAACGGCCGCCGCCAACGCTGCCGACAGCCTGAAAGGCAAGCAGTTTAGTAACGACCGCAACGCCAATTTCCTCTTCGTAATGGCCTACCAGCCCGACTTCGTAGACGAAAACAAGCTGCTTTTCGCCTTGGCCAAATACAATTTCACCAACTATTTGGTGCGAAACTTCGAGATACGAACCGAAACCGACAACGGATTACGCTTGATGATGGTGAGCGGTTTCCGCAATTTCGACGAGGCTTTGCAGTATGCACG
>CAUPVH010000269.1:0-3743 GCA_963514635.1 uncultured Prevotella sp.
GTCGTAGCTGATGTTATGCACAACCGAACGCTCTAAACTAGGGTTGGATTGCTTGATGTTATATCGATTGAGGTACACATCCCCACTTGCTAGCTGACTGAATGTGGGGTATATTATTGACGAATTGTAGCTAAGTTGGTGCGTCCAACTTTCTCGTGAATAGGAAAGAGACAAAGAAGGAAGGAGCGTTTGGTAACAAAAGCTTTGGGTTTCTGTTTCTTTTGCATGGTCTTGATAACGTTTGTCCGTTCTCTCAAAACGTAATCCAAAACCCATATTCCATCGTTGGTTTGGCGTTGTATGGTCAACCCCTATGTATCCAGCCCCTTTAATTTCCTGTATTCTGTTGTCAGTAGGTTGGGCATCAGCAATGTTTAGTCTTGTCCAACTTCGTATAACAGATTTGCTCCAATCGCCGCCCACTTCTATTTTTGTTCTCTTTGCTTGGTAAACAGCACGAGGAGAGAAACCCCACAATGAGCTATTTCCCCTTGAATAAATCTCAGTAAATCGCACTTTCTCTTGCAGGTGCTGTTCAGATGTGGATTGTTGTTGGTACCAGTCGGAGGCAAGGTCTATTGTCCAATGCTTACTTAAAGCTCCCTTATAGTATAGATTGATGTTATCCTTTGTATTATGACTTGCTATGTTGCTCTCGAAACCTTCATAAAGAAAGTCATTACCTTTCCATACAGACAAATCTCCAACCATATAAACATCAGAACTTGACGGTTGTCTGGTGTATCTCAAATTGAGTTGATGCCCATCGGCGAAGTTATACTCTAGATTAGCAAAATACATTCGGTCTCGGTCCTTGTTCTTCTTTTTCGTATCTTGCGATTTTACTTTCCATGTGGTTGCCGAATGCAACAATTCAAAGGTGTTTTCTTGGTGCGGTTGCGACTGGTAGGTTGTATAGTCGGCACCAAGAGTTATGCTGAACCTTTTGTACCTATATCTCACTTCTCCGTCTACGCCTTGCGAGAGCTTATGATTAATTCTGGTGTAAGAACGTAAAAAGGCAGAAACACCTTCGAGCGACATGCCTGTATGGATAAACACCACGCTCCCCACTTCTCCTGAATAACGAGAACCAGGGTGCCTGTCTATCTCAACAGACTTGATTGACTTAACGTCAATGCGCGCAATTTCTTCTGCCGTTGCAGGGCGGCTGTTGAGGAAATACTTTATCTCTCCTTGATTTATCGACTTCAACTGTTCGCCTTGCATGTAAAATCCTGGTAGCTTTCCAAGTAAATCGTTTATATGGCTCTCTGAACTGAGGGAAGTGCCAGCTACATTGCACACCAAGTTGTTGCCTTTGATTGAGAATGCTTTCTTGCTGCCTTTGACAACAACCTCAGCTAGGCGAACTGAGGAAGTTGGCAATACAATGGAGCCTATCTTGGCAGGAGTTGTAAATGTGGTTTGATAGCCTACAAGACTGACTTTAAACAAAATATTGTCAGTAGGCGCATCGAGCGAGAGCGTAAACTCTCCCTTACTATTGGTAACAGTCCCCTTTATGAGTGCCGAGTCGGGTAAACTTAAAGCTACAACATTGGCAAACTCCAAGGGTTTTCCTTCGAAGTCGAACACGCCACCTTGATAAGTCTGTGCTTGTGCGTTTCCTATCCAAGGTATAAGAATAAAGAGAAAGCGTATTATACGCTTAGTGAAGAGCGAGTGAAACACTTTCGAACCCTTCTGATTAAAGTCGATACGCATACTTTTATCTTTTGAATTAATGCCCTTTACAACGGCCATCCTAACCAAGTTTTCTTACCTTAATGCGTCGTTAAGACCGTTCCCCCAATACATATTGAAAGGGTTGAATTATCATTATATGCCCTAACATCCAACGAGAAAGGCTTTTATTTCTTGTCGTGCTAAGAAATCAAAGTAAGCTTTCTTCATGAAATAAGCAATTCCCTCGCATGTTTTTCGTAAAAACACATGCAGAAACGGTATTGATTGTTGTCTATAAACGGAGCGGTATTAGCACCTTCGTGTTACAAACACTAGGATTATTGTCCGCTTACATACAAAAGTTCTAGGCAAAGATACAAAAAAATCAAAATTCGTTCTCGTTTATCGCCAAAAAAATGCAGTTACAAACGTGCCGTAACCCATGCTCTTACCAATACAGAAGCGTTCGACACTAAGGTTCAGCGTTTTTTAGTGAACATTCCCAAACGATGCCCCACCCCCTTGTTGTTTAGGGCACGCAGCACGTATACGCCATTGGTTATACCGCGCACATCAAGCTTATCGTTAACCGAAGAAAGCGTTGCAACGTGTTGACCTTGCAAGGTTTCAACAACCCAAACACGTCCCCACAAAGCATCGGCCGACTTGGGCAGCAACACTTTTCCATCACTGCAAGCCAGCATTTTAAGTTCGTTTCTGCTGCCGCCTGCTGCCTTTCGTGTTTGCAAAGGTTGGCTTTCGTTGCCATATCTATCCATCGTTGTTATGGCAAAATACATTTGTGCGTTTCGCGGACTAACCTCAATGCTGTTCTTTGCATAGCGCATGGCTATGAGATTACGGCCATCGGTAACGTCAACCGGATAAGACACACTGGCATACACATTATATAGTATATGTGGCGAGTTGTTGGTGCTACGGCCACCACGCCAACTAACAAAAACGTTTCCGTTTTCTTCGCTCGTGTTTAAGTCGTTGGAGGCGATGGTAGCTTGCTGTTTTCCCATGTCAGAGCAGGCGGCAGGGCCAAAGTTGGCGTAAAAACTTGTTGAGCATAGGTGTATATGCCCTTCAAGTTATCGGTAAAGAACTTACTTCTGAAATAGGCATGCCCCATCCCATACTGCCTAGACACTTGCATTTCGCGCGTTATGATGTCGAGCGACCAATTCTTTTCGTTGGGCGACATAAAGTAAATACCCAGTCCAGGCACCACCATTCGCCCGTAACTCTGTTCTGCCCAGTCGATAGCAAAAGGGAAAAAGTTGTTGCCCTGGAAGTACATCATGGGGAAAAGGGCATCCATTAGCCCATCGCGCAACCAGCCTTGCGCATCTTGGCAAACCTTGGTGTATGCGTTCCAGCCATTACTTGCAAAACGGGTAAGGTCGTTAAACTTGCCAATAGGCGAACAGCTATACTTCACCCAAGGCTTATTGGCCTTTACTTTCTCGCCAATGGCACGCACAATGGCCGTAATGTTTCGCCTTGCAGCATCGTGCGAAATGTTTATTTTCCACGTTTCGGGATAACGAACATAGTCTAGATGTAAGCCGTCAATATCGTAGCGGTCGGATATTTCTTTGCAGATGTTGGCCAAATAAGTGGCTGTTGTCGGGTTTTCGGGGTCCATATAGCCCTCTTCGCCAATCCGTTTTATCAGGTGCGGGTGTTTGTTTCTCAGCGTTTTGCAACCTAGAGCGTTCCACTTTCCCACAGGAATAGTCACCACCCAAGCGTGCAACTCCATCCCTCGTTTATGGCATTCGTCTATGGCAAAGGCCAAAGGGTCGTAGCCTGGTGACCTTCCTGGCACACCAGAGAGGCATCCATCCCACGGTTCGAGCAATGAAGGATAGACTACCGTGCCGCGAATGCGTGTCTGAAACAAAACGGTATTGATGCCTGCGCGTTGAAGTTTGTCCAGAATGCCACGTAATTCTTGCTTTTGTTGGCTTGCCGCCAAGTCGTTTTGAGCATACGAACGCGGCCAATCCAATCCGCCAATGGTGGTGAGCCACACCGCTCTAACC
>CAUPVH010000270.1:0-3741 GCA_963514635.1 uncultured Prevotella sp.
TTATCAGTCAGTTTACACCAACTTCGATATTTCTTCATTTTCGTTGATTAGTTGCAATGCAATATGCCGCTAAATGCAGTGCGTTTTGGTGCTAAACGCTGTATGTTTTGCCGCAAAACGCAAGGCTAAAAGCATAAAAATGCGCATGAAATTGGGGATTATGCGTTTTCTTTTCGATTGAAAACAGGTGTTTTGCATGGCGAAAAGTGGCTAATTAATGGGTGTTTTGGTGCTAAAAGCTGGTAATTGGGATGGATAAAAGATGCGCGCCGGCGACAAAATAGAAAGGCAAAGTGGTGCTAAATGCCGTTTGTGTTCTCAAAAATGGACTAAAACAAAAGTGTGTAATACTGAAAATAGCAGCTAAATGTATGCAAAATGGCTTTTGATTCTGCTAGAATGAGATGAAATTTTCTCGGCGTTTGTCAAAAGCGTTTACTTGTTTTTAACTTTTGGTTGTGCGTATCTGTGCGTGTTTTCATTTCATAATAGAAAGTAGTTGGTTTTGTAACGATACGTTGGTTTGGGATAATAGTCAATGTTGCCATGAATAAGGGTTTAGGCTTGTAGCTGAATTTGTGCCAGCAACCGCTTTGCGATTGTCTACGCCTTGTTTTGTTTTATAGAGGATGTGGCATTAATCTTGCTCGGCCGTTAAATGCCAAGTAAGGCTACTTTTTTGATGTTTGAGAAAAGAATAAGTGCTTTGCAAAGCCCGTCTGTTGATGTGTTTTTCGGGTGGTTACACTTCTGTTATTTACGATTATAGCCCAAACGATAATTGCTCAATGTAATTCAACTAGCCGTTATTTTATTTGAAAAACGGCATTAATTCAAAAAAATGATGTAGATTTGCAGTTATAAACTTCATTATATTAAAGATAAATAGCCAAAATGGCACATAAGTTTCACTATAATGATAATTAAAACATAGCGTTATGGCCGATTTATATGAATATTCTACGCCTGAACTTGTGCGCCTTTTGGGTACGCGTTTCAAGGAATATAGGCTGCGTTGCAACCTCACTCAAAAAGAGGTTGCCGAACGATCGGGGGTTGGACTGACCACCATTCACAAGTTTGAGAATGGCAGTGCCCGCAACTTGTCGCTATCCACATTCGTACTTTTGCTTAAAGTTGTTGGGCAAATCAATTCGTTAGACAATCTTTTGCCAGAGCTGCCTCCTTCTCCTTATCTTGTGCGTAGAGACGAAAAGAAGGCGCAACGCATTAGGCATACTAAGTAATTGGCGCGTATGGTAAAGTTATTAAGTGTTATATTCGAGGGCGAAGAGGTTGGGTGCTTGGCCTGGCACGAAAGGCGCAGGCAATCTTGCTTTACATATAACCCAGAGTTTATTAATAAGGGGCTGAACCTTTTTCCGCTTGTTGCACCTGTAAATGGGGCTAATGCCCTTATGCCCATTTGGGGCGAGGAGGGTAAAATCTATCAGAAACTGCCTGCATTCGTAGCAGATTCTCTGCCAGATGCTTGGGGCAACCAGCTATTTGCTTTATGGTGTCAGCAAAATCATTTGTCTAGTAAGGATATTACACCGCTAGACAAACTCTCGTTTATTGGCAAACGGGGCATGGGGGCATTGGAATTTGTGCCAGATACCTCGCGCGCAAACCCAACAGAGCAGGTAGACATAGCTGCATTGGCCAACCTAGCCGAGCGCGTTTTCACAGAGAGAGAAGAGGTGTGCATCAGTCCCGAAGAGTCTATCACGATGCAGTCGTTACTCACGGTGGGTACTTCGGCAGGAGGAAGACAGCCCAAAGCCATTATCGCCATTAACAAAGAGCGTGGAGAAATACGCAGCGGACAAGTGCCAAACCTAACTGCATACGACTATTATTTATTGAAGTTTGGCAACTCGAAGTATAGTTCGGCAGAATTGGAGATGACTTATTACGAGCTTGCTACAATGGCAGGCGTGTGCATGATGCCGTCTGAACTATATGCCGTAGAAGGTAATAAGCATTTTATAACTAAGCGTTTCGACCGCGATGGACATAGAAAAGTTCATACACAAACGCTGGCAGCCATCAGTCCTGAGGCAGATAGCTATGAACTTTTGCTTGCCGTATGCCGTAAATTGCGGTTGCCCGATGCCGATTGCCAAGAAGTGTTCCGCCGCATGGTGTTTAATGTGTTGGCCAATAACACAGACGACCACAACAAGAACTTCTCTTTTGTCATGCAGACAGATGGTTCTTGGCGGCTGTCTCCGGCTTACGACGTTACTTTTATCTTCGACACAGGCGGTTTCTTACCCAATGAGGACCACTGTATGTACATCCGCGCTAAACTTCGCAACATAACTCGCGAGGATATACTGCTGTTTGCGCGCGATAATGGCATTCGCAGACCGGAAACCATTATCAGAAGTGTTGTTGAGGCTTTGAAACAGTTTAGAGTGGTGGCCACAAAGCATGCTGTTGCCGAGCAGTGGATAGGAAGAGTGGAAACGGCTATCGTTGAAAACCTGAAAGCTTGGGGCGAATGGGATGGACAGCCGGCTGAGACTGCTATGGATATAGGTGGCCATGCGTTTAGAAATGTTAGAGTAGAGCAAGCGCACAAGGGCAATTTCCACCTTTTTGCTGAGGTTGATGGCAAAGAACGTAAGTTTGTTATCGGTAAAAACAAGGAAGAGTACGCTATGATAGAAAGGCTAGGTATAGCCCAACTTTCTGCCGAACAGCTGAAAGCAATGGCAGAGAAGTATTTTAACTGAGGGTTAATATTGTTTTGCAAGCAATTTGTTGTTGCTTGTTTTCTGGTTAAGTTGCTGCGTGATGCTTGCCGACTTCGGGGGCGTATGGCAACAATAGGGCTGTAAAGTGTGGTTAAGCAGGTGTGTTTGTAGGCCGTTTTAGCCCTTAGCCACTAGCAGCCAATGCTTGCCTTGGGCATCGGTTGTGGCGAAAATGAAGTGTTCGCCGCCGTCTTTTAGTTTTAGTTTCTTGCGTAAGGCATCGGGTTTGAGGGGGAAGTTGCGCGTGGCGATGTTGGCCTTGCTGATGCCTTGCAAGGCTGTTTTTAGGTCGCGCTTGTTAAACGAGGTGGTGACAATGAGCTTAAACCGCCGACCTGGGAAGGTGGGTATGTCGTTGTTGGCCACAAAGAGATGCGAGTTGGGGGCAATGGCCTGTACCCCTAGTCTGCTGCATAGTAGGCCAAAACAGCCTGCTTTCATGATGGAGGCGTTGGGTTCTAAAAGGTACATGCCTGCTTGCGGTGGCGTTTGCAAGATGGTTTGTGGGGTTGCATCGGCCTCGGCAAGGCTGTATTCAAAGCAGTTGTCATCGTTATGGCATGTAATGAGGGGGCTGTTGGCGGCATCTGTGGCTTGTTGTGGTGTTGGGCTTTCTAGTGGGGTGGGGTGTAATTGTTCGCTTTGTGCGGCAGGCTGGCTTAGGCTTTGCACAGCAGACGGGCTTGCAGATTGTTCCTTGTTTTGCCCATTGGTGATAAGGAAGAGCAACTCTTTGCACTCGTTTTTTGCAGATACGATGTGCAGTTGGCTAACCCATGCGCCATGTTCTTGCAGCTGCGCAATGGCCAGTTGCCAATGCAACATGGGCGAGAGTTTAACCATGAGCAAGCCACATTTGGCTAAGAGCATGGGCAAAAGTTGGAGAATGTTTGGCGAACAGTGTTCGATAAGCACCGTTTTACCCCCATTCTCATCCCTACGTGCAGGGTCTAGGTAGATGCACGACACCTTTTCC
>CAUPVH010000271.1:0-3701 GCA_963514635.1 uncultured Prevotella sp.
CGCATAAGCAACGGCACGGAAAATACGTACACTTACAACCGCCAGCGCAAGCGGTTGCAGGGTATAACTCATGAACCTCAAAAACTCATGAACTTCAAAAACTCATGAACTTCAAAAACTCATGAACTCATGAACTCAAAAACTCATGAACTCATGAACTCAAAAACTCATGAACTCAAAAAACCATGAACTCAAAACTAAATTTACTTCAACTCCAATTGTTCTTGCAAGCGCGCAATTTCATCTCGATACTGAGCAGCCTGAATAAAGTCGAGTTCTTTGGCCGCCTGTTTCATCAAAGCCGTTGTGTTGGCGATACTCTTTTCCAACTGTTGGCGCGTCATCCGTTCTACAATGGGGTCGGCAGCAAAGGCAACAGCATCGGGTTCCACATATCCACCCACTTGCGAACGGTAACCCCTCGCGGTTTCCACAGTTGTGGTGTTTCCCGTTAACGCCCCCTTGATGTCTTTCACAATCTGTTGCGGCGTGATGTGGTGCTCGGCGTTGTATTGCATCTGTATGGTACGCCGCCTAGCCGTTTCGTCAATAGTGCGTTGCATGCTTTGCGTAATGGTGTCGGCATACATAATCACCTTTCCGTTAACGTTTCGGGCAGCACGTCCTGCGGTCTGTGTAAGCGAACGATGACTGCGCAAGAACCCTTCCTTGTCGGCATCTAGAATGGCAACAAGCGAAACTTCGGGCAAGTCTAGTCCCTCGCGCAAAAGGTTTACGCCCACAAGCACATCGTATTCGCCTGCACGAAGTGCGTTCATGATACGCACACGGTCCAGCGTAGCCACATCGCTGTGTATGTAATTGGTCTTTACGCCATGTTCCAACAAATATTCCGTCAGTTCTTCGGCCATTCGTTTGGTAAGCGTTGTCACCAAAACACGTTCGTTTTTGTCACTTCGCTCCAATATTTCGGCCAAAAGATCGTCGATTTGGTTCTCGCTCGGACACACAACAATCTCAGGGTCGAGCAGTCCCGTTGGTCTAATCAGCTGTTCAACCACCACGCCTTCGGCCTCTCCCAGCTCGTAGTCGGCAGGCGTTGCCGACACATATATCACTTGATTGATAAGGCTGTGGAACTCTTCGAACCTAAGCGGACGGTTGTCGAAAGCAGCGGGCAAGCGGAAACCAAACTCAACAAGGTTCTGCTTTCGCGCCCTATCGCCCCCATACATGCCGCCAAGCTGCGGAACGCTAACATGACTTTCGTCGATAATCATCAGATAATCTTTTGGGAAAAAATCGAGCAAGCAATACGGACGTTGGCCAGGTTGGCGGCCATCGAAATAACGCGAGTAGTTCTCGATGCCCGAACAGTGGCCCAACTCTTTCATCATCTCCATGTCATACTCCACCCTTTCCTTAATACGCTGGGCCTTAATGCCGTCGCCAAGCTCGTTAAAGAAATCAATTTGCTTAACCAAATCGTCTTGAATACAGCGTATGGCATGCTCCGTTTGGTCTTTCGTGGTGACGAAAAGGTTGGCGGGATATATCTTGTAATCGTTAAAACTATCAATGCGGTGATAGGTCAAGCTGTCCACTTCTTCAATGCTGTCTATCTCATCATCCCACCATATGATACGCAAAAGGTTGTCGCTATAAGCCATAGCCACGTCTACGGTATCGCCTTTCACACGAAAGTTTCCGCGTTGCAGGTCGATGTCGTTACGAACATAGAGCGAGTCTACCAGCTTACGAAGAAACTCGTTGCGGTCGATACGTTGCCCCTTTGACAGCGAAATAATTCCGCTTTCCATGGCGGTAGGCCCTCCCATACCATAAATGCACGACACGGACGACACCACTACCACATCTTTACGCCCCGAAAGCAAAGCCGACACCGCACGCAAGCGCAACTTGTCTATCTCATCGTTGATGGCCAAGTCTTTCTCGATGTAGGTGTCTGTGGTGGGCAAATAGGCTTCGGGCTGATAATAGTCGTAGTACGACACGTAATATTCAACTGCATTGTTGGGAAAGAAACCTTTCATTTCTTCGTAAAGCTGCGCCGCCAGGGTTTTGTTATGGCTCAAAACAAGTGTGGGCACGTTGTGTTGGGCAATAACATTGGCCATGGTAAACGTCTTACCCGACCCAGTAACGCCCAGCAAAACCTGCGACATGTCACCCCTCTCCAATCCTTCCGTAAGCTGTTTGATGGCTTCCGGTTGGTCGCCAGTAGGCTTATATTTCGACGTAAGTTTAAATTCCATAAGTGCAAAATTACAAAAAACATCCGCTCAAATTGCTAAAAATAGCTTTTTATACTTTGTAAATAAGCGAAATATGTGTATTTTTGCACTTCAAAAACAAGAACAAAAATAATGAAGAAGCCATTGCTCATCATTTCGACAGCCGCTTTGCTGCTTTCTAGTTGTGCACACGAATTTAACCAAGTGTACAAAAGCGATAACGTGCAATACAAATACGAGTACGCAAAAGAATGTTTCGCAAAAGGAAAATACGTGCGCGCCATAACACTTTTACAAGAGCTTGTAACCCTACAAAAAGGTACCGAGAATGCACAAGAAAGCCTTTACATGCTGGCTATGGCCCAATATAACAGTAAAGACTACGAAACGGCAGCTCAATACTTCAAGAAGTATTACCAATCGTACCCCAAAGGACGCTATGCCGAGATAGCACAGTACTACGTAGGACAAAGTCTGTTCATGAGTGCACCTGAGCCTCGCTTGGATCAATCGAGAACCATTCAAGCCATAACCGACTTCCAAACCTTCTTAGACCTGTACCCCGACTCGAAGTTAAAACCACAGGCTCAGCAAAGACTGTTCGACCTGCAAGACAAGTTGGTTGAAAAGGAACTGCACACCGCCCAATTGTATTACGACCTGGGCACTTACTTTGGCAATTGTAACTTTGGCGGCAACAACTACGAGGCTTGTATCATCACTTCGCAAAACGCTTTGAAGGATTATCCTTATAGCCGACTGCGCGAAGACTTTGCCGTACTGCTGATGAAAAGTAAGTTCGAGCTGGCACAACAAAGCGTGGAAACGAAGAAGTTGGAACGCTTTCAAGATGCCGAAGACGAGTGCTATGGTTTCATTAACGAATATCCCGACTCGAAAGAGCGCGTACTGGCAGAGAAATACATTGCCAAATGCAAGGAAATAACGAAAAATTGAATTAGTAATTAAAACAGAATAGGAACATTAAATTTATGGATTACAAGAAGTCGAAGGCTCCGCTAAACACTGTCACAAGGGATGTTATGGACTTGTGCAACGAGACAAACAACATTTATGAAAGCGTTGCCATCATTGCCAAGCGGGCTAACCAGATAAGTATTGAGATTAAACAAGACTTGAACAAGAAGTTGCAAGAGTTCGCCTCGTATAACGACACGCTGGAAGAGGTTTTCGAGAACCGCGAGCAGATAGAGATTTCGCGTTACTACGAAAAGCTGCCGAAACCCACATTGTTGGCTACACAAGAGTTTGTTGACGATAGCATTTACTGGCGCGACCCGTCGAAAGAAGGACAACAGGTAGACTAATGTGGCAACGTAAGCAAACCGTATTCATGGTGTTGGCCATCGCCTTCACCATTGCTTGCCTGTGCTTGCCGTTGGGATATTTCGAACCAAAGGGCATGGGACTGAATGCAGACTTGTTTAACCTCTGGATTAAACAACCGGAAGGAGGCGTAAGTAT
>CAUPVH010000272.1:0-3693 GCA_963514635.1 uncultured Prevotella sp.
TACGAAGATTTTAGAGGAGAGAATACTGACTGGTCAATACCGCTGAATAGTTACCGTTTATTTATGCGCATATACATGGCGTATGTGCAACCGATAAGCTTACAAACCAATTTGTCGGCTTTATTGTCCTGTTTACGTTGTCTGTTGCAATTGTTTCATCATATTTTACACCCAATTGCAGTGTGATTTTACGCTTTTTTACACCCCGACATGTCCCAAAAACCATCTAAATTTCGGGCTTTGGCCGCACGCCAACCGCCTAATAAAGGTCAAAATTAATTTGATTTACACCATTTTCCAGAATATTATTTGGCGCAACAATTGTCTCGCACATTGTCTAACTGGCTAAGTTTCAGCACCCATTGCCTACGGGACGAGTTAGCACATACCAAGGGTTTAACACCAATACAAGCGGCTTGTACTGACACTACAAAGGGGCTTGTACTGATGCTACAAGATGCTTGTACTGGCACTACAAGGTGCTTGTAGCCGCACTACAAGCACCTTGTAGCGTGACTACAAAGATGTTTGTAGCCGCGCCACAAATAGTTTTCACAGACCCATTGACGGCAAAACGGCGGTGTACGAACAGCATTCCAAAAGCAATTCTTTTAGGCTATAACAACGCCGACACAGCTTTTCAAAACTAACATAAGTTAAAAAGACGGAGAACAGATAGCCGTTTGCCCGAAATTTGCTATTTTTGTAAAGCTAAAATCGCAACAAAGGCCAAGCGCATTACATACCAAGCCTTCAACGTTTTGGCTGCCACAGCGAGGGCACAGCAACAAGTGGGCCTCGCCCACCCCCTGCAACCCCACGCCACGGCAACGCGAAAACGGCGACAATAGAGATACTAGAAGACATTTACAGTTATGAATGAGAATTTGAAAGAAGAAAGCAAAAATCACAACAACCCCTTTTTCGGGGAATATAAAACACCGCACGAAACCGTGCCTTTCAACCTGATAAGAACCGAACACTACGAAGAGGCATTCTTGGAAGGTATCAGGAGAGACGACGAAGAGATTGAGAAACTTATAAACAACCCCGAAACGCCCACCTTCGAAAACACCATTATCAGGGTGGACAACGAGAACGGAGACCACTATTACGACCTGCTTAACCGCGTGTCGAATGTTTTTTCGTGCATGCTCAGCGCAGAAACCAACGACGAACTCGATGCGCTGGCACAAAAGATGAGCCCCATTCTCACCCAACACGTCAACGACGTGCGGCTGAACAAAAGGCTTTTCGAACGCATTAAGTACGTGTACGAAAACCATCGCGAACTAGATGCCGAGGAACAGATGCTCTTGGAAAACAGCTACGACGGCTTTGTGCGTAGCGGCGCGCTGCTCGACGACGAGGGAAAAGAACAACTTCGCAAGCTAACAGAGGAGGCTGGCGTGCTGTCCTTGCAGTTTTCGCAAAACCTGTTGAAAGAAAACAAAGCCTTTACACTGCATATCACCAACGAGGAAGAGCTGGACGGGCTGCCCGATACGGCGCGCGATGCCGCAGCACTTGCCGCTAAGGAGCTAGGCAAAGAGGGGTGGGTGTTCACACTCGACTTCCCCAGCTACTCGCCTTTCATGACCTACTCCTCGCAACGAAACCTGCGCAAGCAACTCTACATGGCGCGAAACACCGAGTGTACACACCAAAACGACACCAACAACTTGGAGATTTGCAAACGCCTGGTGAACCTCAGAAGGGAGTTGGCACAGCTTTTGGGTTACGACACATACGCCGACTATGTACTGAAACACCGCATGGCCACCAACGTCGACAACGTTTATCGCCTGCTAAACGACCTCATCAAGGCCTACAAACCCACGGCCGAGGCCGAACTGAAAGAAATGGAAAGCATGGCCAAGGAGATGGAAGGCGACGACTTTGAGCTGGAACCGTGGGACACGGCGTACTATTCGCACAAGCTGCAAATGCAGAAATACAATCTCGACAGCGAAATGTTGCGCCCCTACTTCGAACTGTCGAAGGTTATCGACGGCGTGTTCGGACTGGCCAATCGCCTATACGGCATCACCTTTAAGCCCAACAACGACATCCCCGTTTACCATCCCGATGTAAAAGCCTACGAGGTTTTCGACCGAGACGGAAGTTATTTGGCCGTGTTCTATGCCGACTTCTTCCCCCGAAAGGGCAAGCAAGGCGGTGCGTGGATGACCGAATTTCAGGGGCAATGGGTAGACCGAAAGGGCAACAACGTAAGGCCACATGTTAGCGTGGTGATGAATTTCACTAAGCCAACTGCCGAAAAGCCCGCACTGCTTACCCTTGGCGAAGTAGAAACTTTCTTGCACGAGTTTGGCCATTCGCTGCATGGCATGTTCGCCAACAGTCGTTTTGAAAGCCTTAGCGGCACCAATGTATGGTGGGACTTCGTTGAGCTGCCATCGCAATTCATGGAGAACTTCGCCATAGAAAAGGAGTTTTTACGAACGTTTGCCTTCCACTACGAAACAGGCGAGCCCATCCCCGACGAGCTTATCGACCGCATTGTGAAAAGCCGCAACTTCATGGCGGCATCGGGATGTATGCGACAAGTGAGCTTTGGGTTGCTCGATATGGCCTACTATACGCAGCGAGAGGCATTCACAGCAGACATCATTCCCTTTGAGAAAGAGGCGTGGAAAGAGGCCATCATCATGAAACAACTGCCCGATACGTGCATGACTACCCAGTTTTCGCACATCATGGCGGGCGGATATGCCGCAGGATATTACCGCTATAAAAGGGGCGGAGAGCGGGGTGCAGGCGCTTTCAGCAAGTTCAAAAAGAACGGAATATTCGACCAAGCCACGGCTCAAAGTTTCCGCGACAACATTCTTTCGCGTGGCGGAACGGAGCATCCAATGGTGCTTTACAAGCGTTTCCGCGGTGGCGAGCCCACCATCGACGCGCTGTTAGAACGCGACGGCATCATGGCCAACGGCTAATCATAGCAACATTCGGCTTTCGCCGCCAAACAAAACGCCACAACAACAAACATTCAACCACCCATATTATATAAATGTGTACCGACAACAAACAAACCGTTCTAGACCTGCGTTACCTGCGTATGGCACGCATTTGGGCCGAAAACAGCTACTGCGTTCGCCGCAAGGTGGGCGCACTGGTGGTGAAAGATAAGATGATTATCAGCGACGGATACAATGGAACGCCCAGCGGTTTTGAGAACGTGTGCGAAGACGACAACAACGTTACCAAGCCATACGTGCTGCATGCCGAGGCCAACGCCATCACCAAGCTGGCCCGAAGCAGCAACAACAGCGATGGTTCAACGCTTTACGTAACGGCCGCTCCCTGCATAGAATGCTCAAAACTCATCATACAGTCGGGCATCAAACGTGTGGTGTACGGCGAGAAATACCGATTAGAAGAGGGCATAGAACTTCTTCGAAAAGCTAACATCGAAGTGATTTATCTCAATCCAGAACAGAATGAACCCTAACAAACGAAACAGATACATGCCCTTGCTCATGGCCGTGTGCGTTGCATTCGGCATTGTGATTGGCACTTTCTATGCAAACCACTTCTCTGGCAACAGGCTTAACATCATCAACTCGGGTAGCAACAGGCTCAACAACCTGCTGCACATCATCGACGACCAATACGTCGACAACGTAAACATTGACTCGTTGGTGGATAAAGCCATCCCACAGATAC
>CAUPVH010000273.1:0-3692 GCA_963514635.1 uncultured Prevotella sp.
CATCCGACTGCTCATCCACTTTCTCTAAACATAAGGGTCGCCCATTCATCAGCACAACCACAAGCGGTTTGCCTGCCTTACGCAGCGTATCGAGCAACGCTTGTTGCTTACCCGGCAAGCGAAGCACGGCCCTACTGCGCGACTCTCCGCTCATCAAGGCCTTCTCTCCCACAACGGCTATCACCACATCGCTATGCTTTGCAGCCTCGAAAGCCGCCGAAAACTCGTGCGTTGAAGGGTCTAAGAAGTCGCAACCCTGCACGTAGTTAAGCATAACATCCTTGCCCAGCTTGTTTTTAATGCCGTCTAGTACAGTTACCACATCTTTTTCTTCACCCCGCGCTTTCCACGAGCCCATCACCTCAGAGCGATTATTTGCCAGCGGACCAACAAGCGCAATGCGTTTCGTTTGCTCAGAAAGCGGAAGGGTGGCGTTGGCGTTCTTCAACAACACCATTGATGCCGTGGCAGCCTTTCGGGCCAAAGCGGTAACAGATTCAGAGCGCACCTCACGGCGTTCGCGTTTCAAATCAAGAAAGCGATAAGGGTCGTCAAAAAGCCCTAAAACATATTTTGCTCGCAATATGCGTTCAACAGCGGCGTCTATCGCGTGCACATCGAGTTGCCCTTCACGCACAGCCTCCTCCAAACAACGGTTATATAGCCCATCGGTCATATCCATATCCACCCCTGCCCGAAAAGCCATCAGGGCCGCATCCTTATCTGTTTCGGCCACGCCATGCGCCTTCAACTCTTGCACGGCATTCCAATCGCTCACCACAAATCCTTGAAAATTCCACCGATTACGCAGCAGTTCGGTCATCAACCAACGATTTCCGGTAGCAGGAATGCCATTAACGCTGTTGAAAGCAGACATGAAAGTCCTTACGCCAGCATCTACACAAGCCTTAAAGGGCGGCAGATAAACCTCGGCCAAGGTAGACAGAGAGAGGTCCACCGGGGCATAATCGCGCCCTGCCTGCGGTGCACCATAGGCCACAAAATGCTTGGCGCAGGCAAATACAGCATTGGTTTCCCCTAAATTCCATTGAAAACCCCGCACTCGCGCCGCTGCAATTTGGCTTGCCAGATAGGTGTCTTCGCCTGCACCTTCAACAATTCTCCCCCAACGCGGGTCGCGTGCAATGTCTACCATTGGGGCGAAGGTCCAATGAATGCCCGATGCAGCGGCCTCAACGGCCGCAGCCTTAGCCGTTTCGAACATGAGATTGGTGTCCCAAGAGCACGACTCGGCCAAAGGTGTTGGGAATATCGTCTTGTAACCATGTACTACATCGAACGCAAACAGAATGGGAATTTTTAATCGCGACAACTGCATATTCTTCTCTTGCAACGGTCGCAGTTTGTCAACACCGCCTACATTGAGTATAGACCCCACCATACCACGAGCGAAGAGCGAGTCGGAAAGGGCACCACTCTGCGGTCCTGTGAGCAAAGAGCCCCCTACATATTGAGAAATCTGCCCAATCTTCTCGGCCAACGTCATCTTTTGCATGAGCGACGTCACAAATTGGCTTTCTTTATCTGCTGCGCTTAGTTCTTTCTTCACCAGCTTTCGCGGCTGTTTGGCATGGGCATGTTGCGCATGTCCAACAAGTAGGCTACCCACTATACAGGCAACAGCTAAGACACTTCGTTTCATATTCTTCGAGATTGTTGTTTTTTTATTTCGTTCAGATGTTATGCCCTCCGCTCCAACCGAAACGCTTTTTTACAAGCATCGTAGCGGCACAAAATGGAGGGACTTTAAGTGTTAGCGCGCATCAACCGTGTTGATTTCAATGGTTTGTGGGGCTAAATCCACAGCCTTTGCGGTAAGCCGAACGGCAGAAGGCGACTTGCCTGCCTGCACCACCACCAAGCATTTACCGAAGAAGGCGCGCCGCTCGTGAGCCTGAAAACGTTCCAACGAAAACGGACTTCCATTGTCAACGCCTGCAATTTTGGCCTCTCCCGTCAATGAAAACAAGATGTTGTTTTCTGCCCAAGGGCACAGATTGCCGTCTTTATCCACCACCTCTACCGTAACAAACGACAGACTTCGGCCATTGGCTTTTATCACTTGCCGATTAGGAGTTAGCCGAATATGATGGGGCGCACCAGCCGTTTTCAACGATTTCTCGGCCACAACCTTTCCGCTTTTCCTAGCAACCACACGCACGTCCCCGGGTTCAAACGTTACGCGCCAGGCCACATGGTACTCGTGTTCGTTGCGCTTTTGGCGCACGCCTTGCGACTTTCCATTCACAAACAGTTCCACTTCGTCGGCCTGATTATAATAACACCACAGGTCTATGGCTTGCCCTTCTATCCAGTTCCAATGCGGAAAGAGGTGCAACACAGGCCCTTTTGTCCACTCACTCTGGTATAGATAGTAAGCATCTTTGGGAAAACCGGCCAAGTCTACCAATCCAAAATAACTGCTCCGAGCAGGAAAATTAAACGGTGTTGGCTCGCCAATATAATCAAAACCCGTCCAAATAAACTGCCCCGCACAATAAGGCGTGTGTTTCACCACGTCCAATGTAGCCTCGTGGGTTGAGCCCCAATGGGTGCAAGAATTATCGTAAGCCGAACAAAGGAACGTGGGGTCGGTGAACGGGCGCTTACGCCCAGGCAAGCGATAAACCGAGTCGCTCGGCATTTTATAATAGCCCCGTGTCTGCAAAGCCGATACCGTTTCGGTCATCAAGAAAGGCTTTTCGGGGAAATTCTGCGGTACATCTTTCACCTTTTTCTGATGATAGTTAAAGCCAATCACATCTAATGCCCCGCTTTTAAACAAGTTGTTGTCTGGCGACACCTCATTGCACCCTGCCGTAATAAGTCGCGTTGAATCATAACGCCGCACAATGGCGGCCAACGCTTGGGTGAGTTTTGCTTTAACATTAAGTGTGTCGCCCTGTGCCAATGCGGCCTTATCCCTGCTGTTGTTCAGCAAAATGTTCACATCCTCTAATGCCATTCCGGCGTTGTCCACCTTGTTCCATTGTTCCAAAACCTCGTTACCAATGCTCCAAAGAATGATAGAAGGGTGGTTGCGGTCGCGCAAAACCATATCTCTTAAATCGCGTTCGAACCATGTTTTGAAATGCAACGAATAGTCGAAAGGCGTTTTTCCGTGCAGCCAACTGTCGAAAGCCTCGTCAACAACTAGCATCCCTAGGCTGTCGCAAAGGTTCAGAAGTTCGGGTGCCGGCGGGTTATGCGAACACCTTATGGCATTTGCGCCCATCGCCTTCATCATCGAAACTTGCCGATAAAGGGCGTCTTCGTTAATGGCTGTGCCTAAACAACCTAAGTCGCCATGCAGACAAACGCCGTTAATCTTCATGTTCTTGCCATTTAAGAAAAAGCCTTGTTTAGCATCAAACGCCACCGTTCGCATGCCCATCCTTATGGTGTCGCCATCTAGCACACGCCCATTTTCTATAATTTCGGTTGTTATGGTGTAGAGGTTAGGCGAAGCGGGCGACCACAATTGCGGTTTAAGCACACGCATTTGCTGTTTAATCGTTGTCCCCAAAACAGCGACATCACAGGTTTTCGATGCCTGCATAACCAGTTGGCGGGCCTTATTCCATAGTTTTTGGCGCACCGTAACCCTACGACTGCGGCCACTGAAATTCTCAATCTGCGTGTTGAGCGTTACGCTTCCAACACCCTTCTTC
>CAUPVH010000274.1:0-3690 GCA_963514635.1 uncultured Prevotella sp.
TTGCACCATTTAGCCTTTCTAGTTTGGTTGCCAGCTCGTATTTTTTTATGCCCCAAAAGTCACTTTTAGCCCCTAAAACCCCACTTTTTGATGGTTGTTTTTCCCTTTTTGCCATGTTTTTCATGGCTCAAAAAGGGTTTGTTTATACCATTGCAGTGGATATATATGCTTAATCGCCTTGCGTTTAGCACCAAAATGCACTGCGTTTAGCACCAAAATACACTGCGTTTAGCATCAAAACGCACTGCGTTTAGCGGCATATTGCACTGCATTTAGCGGCGAAACGCACTACATTTAGCGGCAAATAGCCCCGAAATGGATGCAAATGATGGTGTTTTGAAATAAATATTCATTTTGCCTGCATTCACATGCTGCCCCTTTTTGCACCAAAAGCAACCCTCGCGAGAATCGATTTTTTGCGGTAGGGTGAGCGGCTGGTGGATAAAAATGGCACTCATAACGTTAAAATCTATGCTGAAAAATGGACAAAATGTGAATCTGTGAGTAGGTAGGTTGACGAGCTGACGAGTTTACAAGTTAACGAATTTACAAGTTAACGAATTTACAAGTTAACGAATAGACAAGTAAACAGGTTAACGAGTAAACAAGGTGACAAGTTAACCTGCCATCTGTAATGCGCCAGCAGTAAGTGTCCAATCTGCTTTTACTTTATCTCCCCTGTTTTATAAAAGTTAAGCAGGTGGATGTTAAGAATGGCCATGTACTTACTTTGCAGTTCGTTTTGCTGAGCGGTAACAAGATTGTTTTTACCTGTCATCAGTTCGATGATGTTTTTTAGTCCGAGGTTGAACTGCTCGTTCAGCAAGTCGTAGCTTTGTTGCGCGCTTTCAACACTCACCTTTGCTGCCTTGTACTTGTTTTGGTTGTTGGTGGCTTGCAACCAACATTCCTCGATACTAGAATAAAGGGCCGTTTGCTTATCTTGCAATTCGAGCATCGAACTCTGCCTCTCGAATTGCGCCCTGTTAACGGCCGTGCGCTTATTGCGATTGTCGAAGAGCGGAATGCTGAGGGTGAGGCCCGCGCCCATGTCGAAATTGGTTTTTATTTGCGCGCCCCAGGCATTGTCGCTCAACGATGTGGTGTTCGTTCCCATGCTTGCGCCAAGGCTAAGCGTGGGCAGATTTTGCGCCTTGGCCACCTTTATGCTTGTTTCGGCACCGTTGATGGCTAGCTGTGCAGCCTTTAATTCGGGTCGCCAACTGATGGCTTGGGCATACACCTCGCTAACCGAAGGAATGGGTTGTAGTGCCATGTCGTCGGTGGTAGCAGGCACTGCCACTTCGAAAGGTGCACTGTCGGTGATTTGCAAAAGCTGTTTAAGCTGGCGTTTAAAGTCGGCCAATGTGCTTTGTGCCGAAAGTACGTTGTATTCTTCTTGTGCTCGCTGTGCGGTGAGTTGTGCCAAGTCGGCTTTGCTCATCTTCCCCACGTTCAGCATCTCTTTTCCTCGTTCCTCGTTTCGTGCACTCGTTTCCAGTGCTTGCTTGCTTACGTTGATGGCCTCTGCCGAATATAAAATCTGTACGTAGAGTTGCGCAATGCGTTCTTGTATGGTGGCAGCCGATACCATAGCCTCGGCCTCGGCTTTGTTCATTTGCAGCTGGTTAAGGGCAATGGTGTTGCGGTTGCGGTTCCCGTTCCACAACGTCCATTGGGCATTGATAACGTATGTGCCGTTATAGAACACCTTGTCGACACTCGATTGTACCGAGCCGTTGGCCACTCGCGCCGCTCCTGTTTCGGGCCACGGCCGATAGTTTACATTTTGCGATGTGGAGGCCGATACCGAAGGCAACAGCTCGGCCTTGCTGTGCAGCATCTCTTCTTCGGCCGACTTAACGGCAATGCGTTGCTTTTGCAGACTGATGTTGTGCTGCATGGCGTGGCTTATGCAGTCTTTCAATGTCCATTGGTGGGTTTGGGCAAAGAGCATGGTGGGCAAGGCAAAGAGTATGCCTAGGCTTAGAGTCCATTTCTTCATTGTATGAATAGTTGATGGGTTTACGAGTTGACGAATTGACAAGTTCACAAGTTTACGAGTTTACGTGTTGGCAAGTTGACGAATTGAGCGGGTGGTGTGCCTGTTTCGCCATAGACCTACTGTTTAACAAAGCGTTTTCTCGTTGCTCGAAAAGTGCGTTTTGTTGCCAATTAGACACCAAAAGAGCCGAAAAAGTTTACAAAGACGATGGTCTTTAACAATAATTTGTGGTGTTGTGGCTGCGCATTGAAAGCTTGAAAGCACGCCAAAGTGTTGGCAAAACGCATTTGCATTCGTGTCTACACCTCGCCGAAAGGCAAGCGGAATGTGCAACCTGCCTTCCAATTGCTGCATCCGTAAGCCCCTTTGCCCTTGATGATAACTCCTTGTTTGCATTGCGGACAGGGCTTACCCACAATGCTGTCGTGGGCTTGGAGGGTTTGCGGCGCGGTTGGTTCGGGCGTGGCCGAGGCCTTTGTTGCGGTCTGGGCCTTGGCCTTAGGGCTAGCTTGCGTTTTGGCTTTTGGTGCGGATGCCTTCTTCTTGGCGATGGTTTTCTTGAGGTCGTCTTCGGTGTTGATGGTGATGTGGCGATTGGAGTTGTCGGCCAACACCTCGTTGACGATTTGGGTTATCTGCGCTTTCAGCTCGTTAACAAACTGCTGCGCATCGTAGTTGCGGTGCTCGATGTCGCGCAACTTCTTCTCCCAAATGCCAGTTAGTTCGCAACTTTTCAGCAGTTCTTCGCGAATGATGCCAATCAGTTCGATACCCGTTGGCGTGGGCAAAAGGTTCTTTCGCTCGCGACGGATGTAGTGGCGCTTAAACAAAGTCTCGATGATGCCGGCTCGCGAAGAGGGACGGCCGATGCCATTCTCTTTCAGCGCGCTGCGCAGTTCTTCGTCGTCGACGAATTTACCCGCTGTTTCCATGGCGCGCAAGAGCGTTGCCTCGGTGTAGAACTTAGGCGGAACGGTCCACTTCTCGCTTAGCGTGGGCGTGTGCGGACCCTTTTCGCCCTTGGTAAAGGTGGGTAGTGTGCGTTCTTCGGCCGTTTGTTTGGCCGACTCTTCATCGTTGTTGGTGGTTGTTTCTTTGGCGTAAAGCACACGCCAACCCTGTTCTAATATCTCTTTACCCGTGGCTTTCAGCTCAATGTCGTCTACTTCGCCCGTCACGGTGGTGGTAGAAAATTTGCAATCGGGATAGAACACGGAGATGAAGCGCCGCGTAACGAGGTCGTACACGTTGTTTTCCATATCCGAAAGTGCGCCTGCTGGAACGCCCGTAGGGATGATGGCGTGGTGGTCGGTAACCTTCGACGAGTCGAAAACCTTCTTGCTTTTGTTCAAAGCCTTGCCTAATAGCGGCTGCGTGAAGGTTTCGTAGCCGCGCACACCTTTTAATATAAGGGGACATTTGGGGTAGATGTCGTCGCTAAGATATTGCGTATCTACACGCGGATAGGTGGTAAGTTTCTTTTCGTAGAGGCTTTGTATGAGGTTAAGCGTGGTTTCGGCCGAGTAGCCGAACTTGCGGTTGCACTCCACTTGCAGCGAAGTGAGGTCGAAGAGGTGGGGCGGAGCCTCCGTTCCTTTCTTCTTCACCACGCCCGTTATCTCAAAATCTTTGTCGGCGATGGTGGCAAAGGCGCGTTCGCCCTCTTCCTTGTTGGTGAACTTGAC
>CAUPVH010000275.1:0-3689 GCA_963514635.1 uncultured Prevotella sp.
TGGTGCAGTAAGCGTTGGTTAGTTCGAGCAGGTTGACGTCGCTCGAACCAAGTGCCAGCGAGGGTGCATCTTCTAACGGACTCTTAATGCCCATCTTTTCGGCAGTCTCGATAATGCGTTTGATGCCCATTTCTTGGCCAAGACGCACAGCCACCGAGTTGATACTCTTAGCGAAAGCCGACTTTAACGGCATGGAGTCGCCAGAGAACGAACCGTTGGCATTAGAAGGTGTCCATGTTACCACCTCTTGTTTCTTCTTGTCGTACACCTGCATCGTGATGTATTCGTCGCGGCGTTTGTCGCATGGCGTAAGGCCTTGGTTCATGGCCTCGGTATAAACAAAGAGTTTAAAGGTGGAACCAGGCTGGCGCATGGCCTTTACCTTGTCGTATTTCCACGAGTCGAAGTTGATGTCGCCCACCCATGCTTTCACAGCTCCCGTTTGTGGTTCCATTGCCACAAAGCCGCAGTGCATGAACCGAACCATATAGCGGATGGAGTCCATCGTAGAGATATTCATCTCGATAGAACCCTTGGCATAGTCGAAAAGTTTAACCTTATGGGGCTTATTGAGATAATACGTGATGGAGTCGGGCTGGTTGGGGAATTTCTCCAACAGCCAATTATACACGGGTTGTTTCCGTGCGATGCCCTCGATGAAGTCGGGTATCACCCTTCCGCGCTCGTCAATCCACGGGTCGTTCTTTCCCCAATGGTTCTTGAAGTTCTGCTGAACCTGCCGCATTTGTTTGGTGGCAGCATCCTCTGCGTATTTTTGCATACGCGTATCGAGGGTGGTATAAATCTTCAAGCCGCTGGTGTAGAGGTCGTAACCGTTGGCTTCGCACCAGTCTTTGAGGTAGTCGGCCACCGCCTCCCTAAAATAGTTGGCCTTTCCGTCGTAATTGGTTTCAACGTTATATTTAAGTCTAAGCGGCGTTTGCGATAGTGAATCGTACACGGCTTGGCTTAGATGGCCTCGCCTAACCATGTTGGCTAACACGGTGTTGCGCCTTTTCAGGCTGTTTTCGGGATGCGTTATGGGGTTGTATGTGGTTGTGGCTTTGAGCATGCCCACAAGCGTAGCCGACTGTGCAGCCGTTAAGTCTTTGGGCGTGATGTTGAAATAGGTTTTGCAGGCCGTCTTAATGCCGTATGCCGACGAACCAAAATCCACCGTGTTGGCATACATACTGAGGATAGTATTCTTGTCGTAGCTCAGCTCCAACTTGGTGGCGATAATCCATTCTTTGGTTTTCATGATGAGCATACGTATGCCAGGAATTTTGCCAAGCAAGCCCGTAGAATACTCGGTGCGCACCCTAAACAGGTTTTTGGCCAGCTGTTGGGTGATGGTAGACGCACCGCGGCCATCGCCTTTGGTGATGGCGTCCTTGGCGGCAGCGAACATTCCGATGGGGTCTACACCCCAATGGCTGTAAAAACGCTCGTCTTCGGTGTCGATAAGCGTATTCCAGAACACGGGATTAACGTCGCCGTAGGTTACAGGCGTGCGGTTTTCGTTGAAATATTTGCCGATGAGTTTTCCGTCGGCACTGTATATTTCAGAGGCTTGCGCCGTTATGGGGTTGTTGATGGTGGACCATCCTGGCGACTTACCAAAGAGCCAAAGGAAGTTGATGTCTACCATACCCAGGTAGACAAAGAAGGCAACAAACGCCGATGCAATGACCACGCCCGTTTTGAAATACCATTTGCGGCCTTTGTATAGGCCTTTATACCATTTCCAAAATGCCTTTAACTTATTGGCGCACCATTTCGCGCCTTGCACGATTTTCTTTCGCATAATCATTTGTAGGTTGGTTGAGAAGACAACGCCTTTGTCCTGTCGATTGTTTTCGGAGGCGCATTGGGCCTGTGTTCTTCTTATTGTTTGGCATAAGCCGCACCGCTGTTCAGATGCACGTAAGGCAGGTGCAACGTGTGGCTTGCCTTTTGCAAATTTACGTATTTAATCTGTTATCCCGACAAAACTGTCGATATAATTTGTAATTTCTTCTGTGTTGTCGGGATGAAACCACTTTATTTCAGGGTCTTTTTTAAACCATGTAAGCTGTTTGCGCATGTATCTGCGCGTGTTGGATTGTATTTGTCTTACAGCCTCTTCCAAGGGAATGGTGCCGTCGAAATGGGCGAACAGCTCCTTATATCCCACGGTATTGAGCGAATTTAGCCCCCGCAGGGGATAAACGCGGCGCGCCTCTTCTTCTAATCCATTGGCCATCATCTGCAACACGCGTTGGTTGATGCGGTTGTACATCTCTTCGCGCGGACGGTTTAGACCAATCTTAATGATGTTGAACGGACGTTGTTTGCGCTCTTTTTTTCGGTACGAAGTATATGTGTTGCCCGTCATCAGGCATATTTCAAGGGCGTGGCACACCCTTCTGGGGTTTTGTTTGTCAACGAAATCGTAATGTTCGGGGTCTAATTGTTTAAGCTTCTCTACAAGGGCAGGCAGTCCTTGTTGTTCCAGAAGTTGCTTTACGTGTTGCCGTGTGTTGTCGTCAACGGTTGGAATGTCGTCTATACCATAGCAAACGGCATCAATGTACATCATGCTGCCGCCCGTCATCAAGGCCACGTCGCCGTTGGCGAAAAGCTGGTCGAGCAAGGCAAGGGTGTCGGTTTCAAAGCACGATGCGCTATAATACTCGTCGAGTTTAAGATTGCCAACGAAGTGGTGGGTGGCTTGTTGTTGCTCTTCGGGAGTGGCGGCAGCAGTTCCGATGGGGAGTTGGGCAAACATCTGCCGCGAGTCGGCACTGATGATGTGCGCGGCATAACGCTTGGCAAGATGCAGGCAAAGTGCTGTTTTGCCAACACCCGTAGGTCCAAGAACAACGATAAGTGTTTTCATATTACACCTTAATTATATATAGGAGGATGATGAGATATTTGCTTGCAACAATTATCTCACCGTGACATGGAAACAACCTTGTTTCACTTCGTATTTAATATAGCAGCGTTCGTTTCGTCGCAAGTCGTTCAAAACCTCGCTCATTACCCACTTCAACGTGTCGTTTCTCACCTTTCGGCGCGCAGGACCATCGGGCGATTCCACCGTTTTGTATCTGTTGTAGGCAATGTCGAATGTTGTTCCGAACCTGTGGCAGCTGTTTTCGGAGGCATTGCCGTTGTGTCCGCGTAGCTTTTTCACGTCGGCTTCACTGCGAAGAACACTCGTTACGATGAACTTATGCAGTGGAATACCCTTAATTTGCAGGCTATCGAAGAAGTTTCGGCCAATGTCGTTCAGCAGTACGGCCGCCCTTGGCACCAGGTAAGGCACGCTATTGTTCAGCTTGTCTACATGGTAATAGGGACTGCTAGCCATATACACCAACTCTGCTTTTCGGTTTTCCGCCTCCTTTCGGTCGGCCACGGGTTTAACGCCATACTTCTGGTCCATCTCCAACTGCACGTCGTTAAGGTCGGGGAAAGCTTTCGAAAAGTTGGGAACACTTAGTATGCGGTTCTTCACGGGTGTGCCGTCGGCCTTGAAAAATTTCAGTTTGGTTAGCTTTCCATCCACGGGTTGTGCTGCGGCATGCGCGTTTCTTTCGGCATCTTCGCTGATGTCTTGTCCTTTCGTTACGGTCTTCTTCTTTGCATCGGCAGGTTTTGCGGTGGAAGGGAAAACCACCCGCACCACGGCCCACAAAACA
>CAUPVH010000276.1:0-3666 GCA_963514635.1 uncultured Prevotella sp.
GTGTAGTTTGGCAAAGACATAGAACAGACAAGCCATGCCACATAGTGAGGTGCCGCTTTGGTCGATAAGCCAAGGTTGTCCAACGCGCTGGATGATTTGGTCTTGAACTTGCTTGAAATTGAAAAGCCTAAATCGGTAATGCACCCATACTGTCCTTGTGGCCTCACCCTTGGGCTTGTTTATGTATGCATAGAACACAAGTGTTCCGCCGATAAGACCAGGGAGCATCGGTGGAAGTGTTATGTGTCGTCCCTTATCCGTCCAAATCCTGTCCAGGGTGTGATTCTTTACCTTTGTACGATGCCCGTTTGTGAACACGTACTCGGCCTCCCAATGAATGTCTTCGTCTTTTACGCCATTATCGTTATGAATAATGGCAGTAAGATGGGAAATCTTATTATATACAAATCCTTTAACTAGTTCTGATGACTCTCCATCGTAATTATAGCCTTCTTCCAAGAACTCGTCTACCATAATGGCACAAACCCTTGGTCTTTTCTCCACGTCCAGCCGTGCAGTCTGTCCGCTGTGCACAATCTTGATGCACTCTCCACTAACGTGACAGGGGATAGTAGATTTCACCAGTAGGCCCTTAAACCCGTCGACATTAACGTCTGAGAGTTTTTTCCATAGCCCCAAACTTATCACAGCATTGCATGGTGGTTTTTGGTTTCCCCACTTTGGGTGCATGCACAAGCCGTTAAAGGCAAAGTTAGCTAGCCCATTGTTATCGCCAGCGTTTGCCCACGGCTTGTCTTGCAGTTTCACTCGCGGCCCTTTAACTACGAGTTTGCCCTTTGGTGCACTGCAATAAGGGCACAACACCGTTGCTCCATCGCAAACAAACTTTTCGTTTTCGTTCGGGTCTTTCCATTTGCGCTTTTCTTCCTCATCGTGTTGACGCCTGTTTTCTGTATCTATTTTATTTCCTTTTGTTTTCATAAGCATCATTTCTCTTGGTTTATTGTCGTTCTTTCCAGTTTAAACGTCCAACTATAGGTGGCACCGTATTGGGTGTAACCCACAACCACATGCGCCCAATAGGCCAAGAAATCGTCTTGGGCAATGCAGATTGTTCCTTCAAATTTATCCAATGTATAGTTATCACCTGTTTGAAGTCTGCTCTCCACCATGAAAGTACGCAGGTCGTTGTCCTTGCTTGTACAAGTAAGAAGTTCGGCGAACGTGTTGTCTTGTGCGTATGAGAGTCCTACCTTACGTTGTGTCTGCCACCCTACATGCGTATGTTTCTGTATGCCAGGAAACACAAGCCCGAGACAACTATAATTGTTCATCGGCTGTTGCCATGTCATGGACTTTTCGAGCAAGGGTAACTGTTCGTCTACAAATGGGCCATGATAGTCGGCTAGCAGCGAGTCGCGTATTTCTTCCCATTGTGCCAACAGTCTGCCTTCTCCTTCTATCCCGATGGGGTTGCCATTGGCATTTAATTTTGGGCAGAGTCCATCATACCGACATAGGGCACGACACACAAAATCCGTTACAGGGGTAAAGGGTGAGTCTAAGTGCACATACTTATCGGCGAGCGTCACTTTGTACGCCGTCACAGCATTTTCCTCTGCGTCTTGCCGTGGCAACTGGGCTACATCAAAAACAAGGTCGACAGCGTGTTCGCTTTCAGTCACACCTTCCCGCAAAACGGTGGCAGTTATCTTTAACAGAAATCTCTCCATAACGATTTATATTTCCTTATGGCAATCTATGCCATCTTTAAACTTTCTTTCTAGGCTACAACACGGTTTGTAGTAGGGCTACAAAAGACTTTTACTGCCCCATGTTGCTCATTGCTTAAATCCTAATCGACAACAAGCATCTGTACAGACATTGCTCGGTTGTTGGTCAGATTGTCTACCGTCATGTCGAAGGCTTAACGAGCTATGGCGAGAGAAGGCGATAGGCAAGATGTCGACAAGCAGACAAAAGATGACAGGAACCCATGTAATCAATATAAATGATAGATAAGCGGTTTAATGACCGATTGGGGTTAAAGGCAATTATCTACAACACCAGTTCTATTTTTCTATAAGTTAGCCATATTGCTTATTTGTTAAGCTTGTACGTAGTTGCTGCTTTCTTAGCGAAAAACATGCAACATAAGCCCACTTTCTTTTTAGTCTCCATCATGTCTATGTTCAAACACAAGGATGAGACACGAATGTTGTTGCGACACAGCATTACTTACGATGCCGCGTAGGCACACCTTTTTTCTTCTCTTTCTTCTTTGGATACCAAATGCTGTCGTCTTTGAATTTGGTTTTCACACCATCTATATTCTGAAAGATAAGTGAACTGTCTCGTGCATCTATGCTATAGACAATAGGCGTACCATTCTTATCGAGAAAACGTAACATGTAATGTGGAAATGGTGTCGGGCTTCTGCTCATCAATGCCCATTTGGGCTTTTTATACAGGTCCACATCATGCTTCTCTTTCACCCAATTCACCACATCGTCTTTGGAGTAGTTGAAAGGAGCGTCGGTATTTTTTGTTCCTATCAGATTCCCTCGCCTGTCATACCGATTTATTGGTCCTACGTACATATCGTAGAATCTCGCTAATGTTAGTGCTACAGTAAGACTATCCTTGTAGTAGAGTATTCGATATTCCGTGGCACAACTGTCTGGACATATTGTTTTATGGTATAAGCTATCACCATAATCTATGATCCTTATCGTAGAATTCATGTCGCGATACTCCAGTTCCCCATCTTTCTGATTAAATTCAAAGTAATGTTTGTTAAACTTATTACCAAACATCGCAACGATTATGTCATTGTTCATATTACAGAGTATTAAAAAGAATATAAGTTTAGCCATATTATTTATTTATTACGGTTGGGTGCAGTTGCTGTTCTGTTGGTAGGTTTCTTTGCAGAAGAAGTATTCTTTTGGGGAGTGGTTTCTTTATTAGTTACTTGCTTCTTCCCCTTAACATTGACATTTAGTCTGGGGTTCATTATTCTCCATTGCCATTTCCAAGTGAACACCTTTGATTGTTCTATCGGTTCATCTTTTTCATGAGGCTTAACATAGTCCATAATGTTATCCGTCATGTGCTTCTCAAACATAATCCAGTTTTTCTCGCTAAACGGATGTTTTAGACCGCAACTATGCAGTATTTCGTGTGTAAGGTCGATATCCTTGGCGTCATTAAAAACCGCCACAGCTTTAGTGTTTAGGCCTTCCGCCTGTGCTAGGGTTTTATGCTCCTTCCCATCAGGTAAAGAGTAAGTATCATAAGTGCTTTCAGCAAAATAGAAAGCCATATAGTGATTCTTGTATTTTTCATTACCTTTTATTTTGTTGGTTTTATCTTCAATTGTTCTCAACACCTTATGCAAATGTTCCCATTGGTATCGCCAAGTGGCGATAACGGGGATTTGTAAAGGGCCAATGTCAGAGTAATCCATAACGTTGTCTGTGGTAAACTCCTGGAAAACAAACTTGTTCTTTAACGTCGAAAGGAGCGTGTGGAATTTTCAAATTCTTCTGTTTGTGGTTACAGCATACTGTTACAACCGCTCTAGGTACTTGTTCTTGTGGTAAATTTTAGCTTATCATTTTATTATATGCGATTCTTTTTCCAAAATGACTTTACGTGTAGCACAATCAAGTTCAATATATTTTAGCATTTGCTCCTTCTTAT
>CAUPVH010000277.1:0-3666 GCA_963514635.1 uncultured Prevotella sp.
GGTGTGCAAGGAGTTGAAATTGGACATAGACGACACGATGGGCAAAGGAAAGCTTATCGACGAGATTTTCGGAGAGTTCTGCGAAGGTCAGTTTATTCAGCCGACTTTCATCACCGACTATCCTGTTGAGATGAGTCCGCTAACAAAGATGCACCGCTCTAAGCCTGGATTGACCGAGCGTTTCGAGTTAATGGTTAACGGAAAGGAATTGGCTAACGCCTATTCTGAACTTAACGACCCCATCGACCAAGAGGAACGTTTCGTTGAACAGATGAAACTTGCCGACAAAGGCGACGACGAGGCGATGATAATAGATAAGGACTTCCTTCGTTCTTTGCAGTACGGCATGCCCCCAACGTCGGGTATCGGCATTGGCATAGACCGCCTCGTGATGCTTATGACGGGTCAAACCGCCATTCAAGAGGTGCTGCTCTTCCCGCAGATGCGTCCCGAAAAGAGCATCCCTAAGAGTACTACGGCCGAATGGCAAGCACTGGGAGTGCCCGCCGAATGGGTGCCCGTGTTCAATAAGGCTGGCTATAACCTCATCTCTGACATAAAAGAGGTGAAGGCGCAAAAGCTGCAAATGGACGTTTGCAACGTAAACAAGAAATATAAACTAGGGTACGAGAACCCGAAGGTGGACGCCTTCCAAGCTTGGATAGACAAGGCCAACGAAGGCTAAATAACGACTAGGGGTGAAAGGGAACGCGTAAGGCATAGGCCTTTGTTTTCCTTTCCACCCTTTTGCCTTGTTGTTTTTCGAGGTTCAAAGGGCGATGCTTGCCCGTTCCTCGCTCCTTCTCACCTTTAACCCTTTCACTTAACCATGTTCAACTGCGGTAAAATAGCAATAGTGGGAGGTGGTAGCTGGGCTACTGCCATTGCCAAAATTGTGGTGCGGCACACGCATCACATCGGATGGTATATGCGCCGCGACGACCGTATAGACGACTTCAAGCGTTTGGGACACAATCCTGCCTACTTGATGAGCGTGCATTTTAACGTAGACGAGATTTACTTTTCGAGCGACATCAACAAGATTGTGGAGAACTACGACACGCTTGTGTTTGTTACACCCTCGCCTTACTTGAAGAGCCATCTCAAAAAGTTAAAGACGCGTTTGCACGATAAGTTCGTGGTTACGGCCATCAAGGGACTTGTATCCGACGACAATTTGCTTTGCTCCGAGTTCTTCCATCAGGTGTACGACGTGCCTTACGCCAATATTGCTTGCATCGGCGGTCCGTCTCATGCCGAAGAAGTAGCCCTCGAAAGGTTGTCTTATCTCACCGTAGGCTGTGCCGACAGAGAGAAAGCGCAAGCCTTCACCGAGATTTTAAGCAGCGATTTCATCAAGACAAAGACCAGTCAGGATGTCGTGGGCATTGAATATTCGTCGGTGCTGAAGAATGTTTACGCCATTGCCGCAGGCATTTGTAGCGGTTTGAAGTATGGCGACAACTTCCAAGCTGTGCTCATGTCCAACGCAGTTCAGGAGATGTCGCGTTTCCTTTCGGCGGTACATCCGCTCGAACGCAGTGTTTACGACAGTGTTTATCTCGGCGATTTGCTGGTTACGGGCTACTCTAATTTTTCGCGAAACCGCACCTTTGGCACAATGATTGGCAAAGGATATAGCGTGAAAAGTGCACAAATAGAGATGGAAATGATTGCCGAAGGCTATTTCGGGACGAAGTGCATGAAGGAAACTAACAGACATCTGCACGTGAACATGCCCATTCTCGATGCCGTATATAATATATTGTACGAGAAAATTTCGCCACAAGTGGAGATAAAGTTGCTTACCGATAGCTTTAGATAATCAAACACCACACGATATGAAAAAGACTATTCTTATTTTGATGTCCTTTCTTTGCACTCTGATAGTCGATGCAAAAAAGAACGTAACCAACCTTCCTTCACCTGAAACGTTGGCTGCCATCAATGACAGCATCATCAAGGAAGGGCATCAATTGTATCTATTTGAAAAACTGAATTGGGAACTCACCGATCTCTTTCTTGCACATCATGGAAGGGAAGAGATAGGTGGGCAAATGACTTACAGGGCCAAAGACGGCACCATCATTGCCTTTTTTTGCGACAAATCAATGAAAAACAGCTTATATGAGTTAAGGTGCGAAAAGTCATCCCCAAAGTTTATCGCTGTTGATTCTGTTCGTCCGCTTACACAAGAAGAAAAAGAACTTGTTGTGCGGAAAGATGTCTTGGTTGCTAAAATGGGGACATTGGCAGATAGCATCAAAGGTGTTTCACCGGAGTTCGGGCAGTTTAACGCTGATATCATTCGCATTAACGACCATATAACACGGTTATATCTGCTGACGGGAACGGTAAAACCGGGCATTATTCCCTTTGGAAATGATTACAGTTTCGACTTTACCAACGACAATCGTCTTGTCGCTTTCCGCCGTTATCACCGTTCATTAATTCCAACACAAACCAACCACAACGGTAAGACTGTAGTATCCACAATTCATTCTCACCTTAAAGATAACCCCTATATCACTGCGACAGACATTTGTAACTTTCTTCTTTACGGGCGAGATATTGCCGGTATGAAGTCGTTTTATGTTTATAGCACAGCTTGTGAATGCCTCTTCGCTTATTGGGATGGTGATAAACCTGTCATTAAGATTGAGGAAATACCAAAGGAATAGGTTGCAATAATAAGATAAACGTAGAATTTAAAAGATAAATACAATGAAACGTATTCAATTAGACATCACCAAAGCCGCCCAATTTCTTAGTGAGGGCGCAGTGAAAGCCTACGAGCCGAAAGTGAAAGCGGCGCAAGAGGCTCTTGAAAATGGCACTTGTCCTGGTAACGACTTCTTGGGCTGGCTGCATTTGCCCAGCTCCATCACCCCCCAATTTCTAGACGAGGTGCAGGTCGTTGCCAACACCTTGCGTGAGAAATGCGAAGTAATCGTTGTGGCAGGCATCGGTGGCAGCTACCTCGGTGCGCGTGCCATAATCGAGGCTTTGGGTAATTCGTTCGCATGGCTCGTGGGAGATAAGGCAAATCCCACTATTGTTTTCGCAGGAAACAACATCGGCGAAGACTATCTCTTCGAACTTTCCGCCTATTTAAAGGATAAGCGTTTCGGTGTGATTAACATCTCCAAGTCGGGTACTACCACCGAAACGGCTCTCGCTTTCCGTCTACTTAAAAAGCAATGCGAAGAACAGCGCGGTAAGACCGAGGCCAAAGACGTTATCGTGGCCATTACCGATGCTAAGCGTGGAGCAGCAAGGGCCGCCGCTGATAAAGAAGGTTATAAGACCTTTGTGATACCCGACAATGTGGGTGGACGTTTCTCGGTGTTGACACCTGTTGGCCTATTGCCCATCGCTTGCGCAGGTTTCGACATTAAGGCATTGGTTAATGGTGCCGCCGATATGGAGAAAGCCACAGCTCCAAGCGTTCCTTTTGCCGAGAACATCGCTGCCCAATACGCTGCCGTGCGCAACGCATTGTACGCCGAAAAGGGAAAGAAAATCGAGATAATGGTGAACTATCAACCTAAGTTGCACTTCATTGCCGAATGGTGGAAACAACTTTACGGCGAAAGCGAAGGTAAGGAACACAAGGGTATTTTCCCCGCATCGTGCGACTTTACCACCGACTTGCATTCTATGGGC
>CAUPVH010000278.1:0-3663 GCA_963514635.1 uncultured Prevotella sp.
TAGTTGTAGTTGGATACGGCGTGATGAAGAAGAGCGACGTATCGGGCGCATCGGTTACGATGGACGAAAAGAAACTTCGCGGATCTATCGTAACATCCCTAGACCAAACTTTGCAAGGGCGTGCAGCAGGCGTAACAGCCATTAGTACGTCGGGCGCACCTGGCACATCGTCGAGCATCCGTGTGCGCGGGCAGGCCACCATCAACGCCAACGCCGAACCGCTGTACGTTATCGACGGCGTAATTATACAAGGTAGCGGTGCCAGTGGCTCCTCTTTGGGACTGGGCGACGCACTGGGCAACGGCAAAGTGTCAACCGTTTCGCCCCTGTCTACCATCAACCCCAACGACATTGTGTCGATGGAGATACTTAAAGACGCATCGGCCACGGCCATATATGGTGCCCAAGGGGCAAACGGCGTGGTGCTTATCACCACCCGCCGAGGTAAGGCCGGCGAGGCAAAGTTCACCTACGACGGCATGGCCGCATGGAGCAGACAGGGCAAAAGGCTACAAGTGATGGACCTAAGAGAGTTTGCCGATTATTATAATGACTTTGTTACAACGGGCCAAATAAACCCTGCGGATGCCGATAAGCACTTTGCCGACCCCTCATTGCTGGGTAAAGGCACCAATTGGCAAGACGCCATCTTCCGCACCGCACTGCAACACTCGCACCAAATATCAGCCCAAGGCGGGTCGGAAAAGGTGCAATATTACGTGTCGGGCAACTACATGTCGCAAGAAGGAACGCTTATCGGCAGCAAATTCGACCGACTGGGCATGCGCGCCAACCTCGATGCGCAACTTAAATCGTGGCTGAAACTGGGCATGAGCGTAAACTTCTCGAACACCAACGACGATTTGAAACTGGCCGATAGCGATGCTGGCATCATCAACTACTCGCTCACCACACCGCCCGACATACAGATATATAACATCAACGGCGGCTATTCGTCGGTGTCGAAAGAGGGTTTTACCAACCCCAACCCCATCGCTATGGCCATGCTCAACCAAATATTGCTGAACAGGCGCAAGCTAAACGGCAACCTCTTCTTCGAGATAACCCCTATCAAACATCTGGTTTGGCACGCCGAAGTGGGCTACGACCTCAGTTCTGACCGCGGTCGCCGCTTTATGCCCACAGTTGATTTGGGTACTTGGAAACGAACGAAGAACTCTGCATCGGTGCAAAAGTCGTCGGGCACTTTCTGGCAATTGAAGAACTATGTAACCTACGCCAACACCATAGGCAAGCACTCGTTCTCGGCCATGTTAGGCCAAGAGATGTGGGAAAGCTCGTACGACTTCAACCGAACAGAGAACACCGACCTGCCTGCAAACACCGTTAACAACCCCGCTTTGGGCGCAGGCACGCCCGCTATCGGCGTTGGTTTCGGCAGTTCGGCTATGGCATCGTTCTTCTCTCGCCTCACTTACGCCTTCAACGACCGCTATAACGCCACCTACACCTACCGCTACGACGGCAGCTCGAACTTTGGTCCTAACAAGCGTTGGGCCGGTTTTCACTCGTTCGCCGCATCGTGGCGTTTCACCAACGAGCCTTTCTTCGTAAAGAGCGCCGCAGCCAAATACATAAGCAACGGTAAGCTACGCGCTGGCTGGGGACAAACGGGTAATGCAAACATTGGTTCGTATAAGTGGGGAACGCTGATGAAGGCCATGCCCACCTTGCTGGGCAAAGCCTACCGACCAGACAACATTCCCAACCTAGATGTGCAGTGGGAAAGTCAAGAACAATGGAACGTGGGACTGGACTTGGGCGTGCTTAACGATCGCATTAACTTCACCTTAGACTGGTATCACAAAGAGTCGCGCGACATGTTGATGCCCCTTCAACTCCCCTCTTACATGGGAACGTCGGGCAACATCTCATCCGTTTTGGCCGCTCCCTACGGAAACTACGGCACAATACGCAACACGGGACTGGAACTTACGGTGAACGCACATCCCCTTACAGGTGCTTTTCAATGGGATTCGGAGTTCCAAATATCGTGGAACAAGAACAAGTTGGTGGCTCTTTCGGGCACAAAAAACGCCGCCATCGTGGGTTACGGCCAGTGGAACGACGTAATTAGCGTGTCGAACGTGGGCGAATCGCTGTACAGCTTCTATGGTTTCGTTACCGATGGCGTGTATAAAGACTTGGCCGACCTTGAAACTTCGCCCAAGACTTCTAAATATCCTGCCGACGGAAAAAGCTTCGACCGCAACACCACGCCTTGGATTGGCGACCTAAAATTCAAAGACATCAGCGGCCCAGAGGGTAAGCCCGACGGCGTTATCGACGACTACGACAAGACCAATATCGGGTCGCCCATGCCCAAATTCACCTTCGGATGGACCAACACCTTCCGCTACAAGAACTTCGACCTCAACGTTTTTGTTAACGGAACATACGGCAACAAGGTGTACAACTACATGAAAATGAAGCTCACCCACATGAACAGCTTGTGGAGCAATCAGCTTAAAGACGTTACCAAACGCGCCCGACTGGAGCCCATCGACCCATCGAAAACCTATGCACCAGGTAGCTATTGGTACACCGATGCCGGCAACGTACGCGTGGCCAACCCCGAAACCAACATCCCCCGTGCCACCATTACCGACCCCAACGACAACGACGTGATTAGCGACCGCTATATAGAAGACGGCTCGTACATCCGCTTAAAGAACATCGCCTTGGGCTATACGCTGCCCAAGAAGTGGATTTCTAAATGGGGAATAGACAATCTTCGCGTGTATGTAAACATCCAAAACCTGCTTACCATAACGGGTTATGATGGCTACGACCCCGAAATTGGCGCCAGCACTGCCGACATTAACGGCTACACTTACGGGCTAGACAACGGCCGCTACCCCTCGCCAACCACCTATTCGTTTGGCCTTAACCTCACTTTCTAACAATAAACCCTCTTCAAGATGAAACGTTTAACATATCTATATATGGCCATCGCCCTAGCAACGGGCGCGCTTACAACATCGTGCAACGACTTTCTGGACAGGCCCGCAGAAGACTCTTACAACGCAGGCACGTTCTACAAGGACGACAGCCAATGCCTGCAAGGCGTTAATTACCTTTACAACTCGCCTTGGTACGACTTCCAACGCGGTTTCATTAAGGTGGGCGAAGTGATGTCGGGCAACTACTATTGGGGGTCTAGTCCTTACTTAACGCTCACCGTTAACGGCACCGACGGCGACTTGATGAACATGTCTTACTCGCTGTGGTCGGTTATCGGACACGCCAACACCGTGTACAACAACCTTAAAAACGCCACGGCATCGCAAGCCATAAAGAACCAGTGCATGGGCGAATGCTTGGCATGGAAGGCTATGGCCTACTTCTTCTTGGTGCGTTCGTTTGGCGATGTGCCCATCATTCACGACAACTCGGCCATGCTTGCCGACGGTTCGTACAGCACAGTGAGCCGTGTGAAGAAGGCCGACGTGTACGAATACATCGTCCTAACACTTGAAAAGGCCATGCAACTGCTGCCCCGCAATGGTTCGCCAGGCCGTATAGACTATTACTCGGCCGAGGGATTGCTCGCCAAAGTGTACCTGGCCAAAAGCGGTGTAAACGCTAATGGCAACGGACAACGTAACAGTTCGTTTGCCGAGTAACAACAAAGTAATCAAA
>CAUPVH010000279.1:0-3648 GCA_963514635.1 uncultured Prevotella sp.
GAAAGAGTAAGCGAAAGATGCCAGATAAAAGCAAAAAGACAGTGAAGAGCAATACTTGGAACAATAATTGAACCTTTGCGGGGGATTTTTAGAACATGCCATATAAAAAAACAGCGGCCAACGGTTGTGTGGGTGCTGTTAATTGATTACCTTTGTAGTACACGAAACGAAAAAGCTATGCTACCTCTCAATGCCTTTAATCGTGAAACGGCAGTATGTGGGGCGGCGAAAACAAATTTAAAACATGAAGAATTTAGATTGGGCAGGTTTGAATTTTGGCTATATTCCAACCGACTACAACGTGCGGTGCTATTACCGCGATGGGAAATGGGGCGAGATAGAAACCTGTTCTGACGAGTATTTGAAGCTACACATGGCAGCAACGTGCTTGCATTATGGACAAGAAGCCTTCGAAGGATTGAAGGCTTACCGCTGTCCCGACGGCAAAGTGCGCGTGTTCAGAATGGGCGAGAATGCTGTCCGTCTGCAAGAAACGTGTAAGGGCATCATGATGCCCACGGTTTCGGTAGCCCTTTTCGAAGAGATGGTAACCAAGGTGATACGCCTTAACCAAGACTATATACCCACTTACGAGAGCAAGGCCGCGCTATATATCCGCCCCTTGCTTATCGGCATCAGCCCACAGGTAGGCGTTAAGCCGGCCGAAGAATACCTTTTCCTCATCTTCGTAACACCCGTAGGGCCTTACTTTAAGGGCGGTTTCTCAACCAATCCCTATGTTATCATACGTAACTTCGACCGTTCGGCACCGCTCGGAACGGGCATGTACAAGGTTGGGGGCAACTATGCGGCCTCACTTCGTGCCAATGCCTTGGCTCACGAGAAAGGTTATGCCAGCGAGTTTTACCTCGATGCGAAAGAGAAAAAGTATGTTGACGAGTGTGGAGCGGCCAACTTCTTCGCCATTAAAGGCAATACATACGTTACGCCTAAGTCAACATCCATCTTGCCAAGCATCACCAACGACAGCTTGATGCAGTTGGCACGCGATTTGGGAATGGAGGTAGAACGGAGGCCCATCCCCGAAGAAGAGTTGTCTACCTTCGAAGAGGCTGGGGCGTGCGGAACGGCTGCCGTAATCAGTCCTATCTCTTATCTCGACGACATGGAGACGGGCCAACGCTACACGTTTAGTGCCGATGGTAAGCCCGGTCCTGTGTCTACGCGCCTTTATAACCTGCTGCGCAACATACAATATGGTATCGAAGAGGATAAGCACGGGTGGACAACGGTTGTGATAGAGTAGTGGCAGGCATTGCAGGAAAGAAACAAACGATGGTACAAAAGAGATAAAATAAAGCTGACAGGTTCAGTAACAAGGCATATTTTGAGCATACTTGGAGGCGTGTTCGTTGCATTGCGATACACTCTTCCAAGTATGCCACAACTGCGTTAAAACCCATTTCACCCAACCCTATGAGCAAAGGAAAACTAGAAAAATTCGCCGAAATGGAAACGTTTAGCAACGTTTTCCAATATCCCTATTCAGTAATAGAGAGCACGCCCTTCGCCATGCGTGGGCATTGGCGGCGCGATTACTTCCATAACGACAACCCCATTGTGCTTGAATTGGGTTGCGGAAAGGGCGAATATACCGTAGAATTGGCCAAGCTATACCCCGAAATCAACTTTATTGGGGTGGACATAAAGGGTGCACGGATGTGGAAAGGCGCAAAAATGGCGTTGGAACAGGGGCTGAAAAACGTGGCTTTCTTGCGTACCAACATCGAGATTATCGACCGTTTCTTTGCTCCTGACGAGGTGCAGGAGCTGTGGTTGACGTTTAGCGACCCGCAGATGAAGAATGTACACAAGCGACTTACGAGCACTTTCTTCCTCGAACGCTATCGCCGTTTCTTGGAAAACAATGGCGTGGTGCACCTCAAAACCGATTCGAATTTCCTTTTTACCTATACCACGCACGTGGTTTCGGCCAACAAACTCAACCTGTTGTTTCGCACCGAAGACCTTTATAACACGCCTGGTATCGACGGCCAGACGGCAAAAATCCTGTCTATCCAAACCTATTACGAGAGTATGTGGATAGAACGGGGACTCAACATCAGGTATATGAAGTTTGAATTGCCCCACGAAGGCACGCTGATTGAACCCGATGTGGAAATTCCTCTCGACGAATATCGCAGCTATCATCGCAACAAACGAAGTTCGCTTGATGCTCGGAAATGATGTAAAACGCCTCGCCGTAGATACTCTATAAAATAGGAATAGCCTCGTCATAGCTCCTCTATAAAATGGGGATAGCCTCGCCGTAGACACTCTATAAAATAGGAATAGCCTCATCCTCAGCCCCTATATAAGATGAGATGGGTGTGAAAGTAGCCTTACACCAGCCCCTCTCCAAAGAGAGAGGGGAGTGATATGCTTTGCTGGTGTATCGTATTTTGACATAACCCCAGCTTTTCAATAGTTTATTTTCTACCTTTTTTAAAAGCATTTGCGCCAACACTTATTTGTAGTTAGCGGAGTTCTCCGTCTTCTTTTTTTGCTCAGTTTTACGAGTTGTTTGAACCAGCAAACACCCCTAATCCCTTAGGTCTATCTTCTAAAAAATGTAGAGTCGTTAGTGATTTTTCCTCTAAAAAGTGTGCTTTTCTGCTATTTTTATCCTCTAAAAAGTGTGAAACCATATTGTTTAAACTACGAAAAGACCTCAGTTTTAGGATGGAAAGGCTATGAAAAGGATGTATGATTTGGACTAATATTTGTACCATTCTAGCTGTGTAATCATAATTTTCACTACCTTTGCATGGTAACAGGATATAAAACGCGAACCTAATAAAGGCATAAGGCCGACGAAATTATACAAAGAACATAAACAAGAATTAGAACATTATGAAAGATTTAAAAGGAACAAAGACCGAGAAAAACCTGCAAGAAGCATTTGCAGGCGAGAGTATGGCACGCAACAAGTACACATTCTTCGCATCGAAAGCAAGGAAAGACGGGTTCGAACAGATTGCCGCCATCTTTGAAGAAACGGCTCACAACGAGAAAGAGCATGCCGAACTGTGGTATAAATACCTGCATGACGGCGAGATTGGCACCACTAGCGAGAACTTGTTGATGGCTGCCGAAGGCGAAAACTACGAGTGGACCGACATGTACGAGCGTATGGCAAAAGAGGCCGAGGAAGAAGGTTTCAAGGAAATTGCCATTAAGTTCAGAAAGGTTGGCGAGATTGAGAAGAACCACGAGGCTCGTTATCGCAAGTTGTTGAAGAACATTGAGGATGCGTTGGTGTTCTCGCGCGACGGCGATTGCATCTGGGTGTGCCGCAATTGCGGACACGTGGTAGTTGGAAAGAAAGCTCCACAGATGTGTCCCGTTTGCTTGCATGCCCAATCTTTCTTCGAATTGAAGGCCGAAAACTTCTAAAAGTGAAGGGGTGAAAGATTGAAAAGGTGAAAAGATGGCTAAGGCCAAACGGGCCGCATTGTCTTTCTTGTCCTTCTAGTCGCTCTGACTAGTCCGACCTACCGAGCAAACTTAATGCAGCTATTGGTTTAGTCCCATCGCTCTTTAACACTCTCAAAGAGTCGCCTTAATTCCTTAGAGAAATCGCTTTCTCTACACTAAATTTTACTAAAAACGCTGTCCAACTTTACG
>CAUPVH010000280.1:0-3623 GCA_963514635.1 uncultured Prevotella sp.
GTGGTAATAACCCTTGCGTGTATTCTTGAATTGCACCTCAACAAGGTCGGTCTTGTCGGGGTCGTTAACCACGTCGGCCAGCCAATCAAAGGTATTTAGTTGGTGGTCCGACTTGCAACAGCTGCCACAACATAGGCCGTGGTCGCAGCCAGTGGCCACCTTGAACTTCATATTTTTGTAATCCATTTGTTCGTTTTGTTTTATATATTGACGGCAGGATGTTGGCCTTGGTGGGCGAAATATCCTGTCGGAGAGTGCTATTTTAAGTTGGCTCGAACTTGCGCTTTGCCTCTGCAATTCGTGCGGGAGGATGCTTGAACGAGCCGCGGTTGAACCGCCTTTTATGCCTTCTTGATGTAGAGAATCATGTTGATGGCATAGTCGAAGAACACCACTTTGGCGTTGGCGTTCTGCGAAATGTCGCGGATGCAGCGGTCGATAAGTTCTGAAATCTCCACGATATTCTCTTCGTTTACGAAACGTGCAAAGTTTTTGGCGAAGTTTTCTTCTTCGCGCGACATGTACACAAGGTCGGCAATGCCGAAGTTGAACATGAAGTTTTCGCGCATCAGACGTGCAAAATAGGTCAGCATGCACTTTTGTTTCTCGCGCCCATAGGTGGCCACGGCATCGCTCCAACGGCGCAGTTCGCGTATGTTTCGTTGGTAAGCCAGCCGCATCAGCATGATAAACATGTCCAAAAACTGCTTGTTCTCGTTGTCTACGCTAAGCTCGGCCAGCGCGTTTGTCCAACTTCCGTTGGCTAATCGGGCCACCCGGCGCGCGTCTTCGGGCGTTATGTTGCGCTTTTGTATCAGTGCTTGCTGCATGTCCTGCACAGCGATGGGCGGCAAGTCGATGCGTTGGGTGCGGCTCTTGATGGTTTCGAGCAGCTGTTCGGGCTCTTGACACACAAGGATGAAGAGCGTTTGGGCAGGCGGTTCCTCCAAAAGCTTGAGCAACTTGTTGGCGCATTCTTGGTTCATACGTTCGGCAAGCCACACCACGGCCACCTTATATCCCCCTTGACTCGACTTCATGCTGAGTCGTTTCATCAGCAAGTCGCTTTCTCCAACGCCCATCTGGGCCTGTTGGTTGGCCGCGTCCATCTGGTCGAGCCAAAGGTCTATCGAGGGATAAAGCGTTGTTTGCAACATTTCTCGCCACTGTGGGGCGAAGTCGTCGCTGTTCATCTTGTGTTCGCTAGACGTTCCTGCGGGGCGAATAACGGGGAAAGAGAAGTGCAGGTCGGGGTGTTCAAAGCGGCGCATCATGGCGCAAGCGGCGCATTCGCCGCAAGGAGCGTCGCCCTCTGCATGGCGTTCGCAAAGCAAGTACGAGGCAAGCGCCAGGCCCAAAGCCAGTTTTCCGCTGCCAGAAGGGCCGCAGAGCATCAGCGCATGGGGCAAACGGTTGTTGTGCACCATGCTTACGAGTCGACGTTTAACGTCGTCTTGCCCAATTACGTCGTTCCAGTTCATAACAGTTTTTTGGCCACTTCGCAAATTGAATCGACCGCCGATACGGTGTAAAAGTGAATGCTGGGCACACCTTTCGCATAGAGTTCGCGACATTGTTGCGTGGCCCATTCCACGCCCAATGCCTTTGTATCGTCGTCGGTTTTGCACTTAACTATTTCGTTAGCCAAGGCCGTAGGCAGGTCGCAGTGGAATGTACGGGGTATAACCCTTAGCTGTCCCAGCTTGGCAAAGGGCTTAATGCCCGGCACGATGGGTATGGTAACGCCCTTTTGGCGCGCCTTTTCCACGAAGTCGAAGTACTTTTGGTTGTCGTAAAACAGCTGTGTAACAGCGTATTTCGCCCCAAGTTGCTGTTTACGGAGCAAGTAATCGATGTCCATATCGAGGTTGGGTGCCTCCTCGTGTTTCTCTGGATAGCACGCCACCCCATACTCGAAACTCTCGCCAGGATGCTTCATGGCCGTTCCATCGGCAAAGAATCCATCGTTAAAGCGGTTCACCTGCTCGATAAGTTCGATGGTATGAGCGTGTCCGTTGGGCGTTGGCGTGAACATTCTTTCGTCTCTCGCCTTGTCGCCACGTAGCAACAGCAGGTTCTGAATGCCCAAAAACTGCAAGTCCAGCAATTCGTATTCAATGCTTTCAATCGTTGCGCTGCTGCAAATGATGTGCGGAATAACGGGTATGGCATAGCGTTGCTGTATGGCCGCAGCAATGGCAATGGTGCCAGGACGTCGGCGAATGCGGTCGCGTTCGTACTGTCCGTTGTTCAAATGGCGGTAAACGTACTCGCTGTTATAGGTAGTTATGTTGATGTAGTTGGGGTAAAACTCGCGCAAGCGGTCGATGATACGAAACAATTGTGCCGTACCGTTGCCTTTGAGTGGTGGCAGAACTTCGAACGAAATGCCCTTAGCTGCTGTCTTTTTATTTAGGAAATCACTTACTTTCATCTTTATCTGGTGTTTGGGTGGCGTAGTGCGCGCCCCATGTTCCCCTTGTTTGGCGTGTTCGTTAGTGGCGTTTGTTGCGTCTTGTGGCATAGAAACAAATACGCCTAGCTACTTCCGCTGTGCGTTTATGCTTGCGGATGCAGCCAGTTTGTGCCGAATGGTTGTCTGCCAATGTGCCGAACGACGATTGTAGAATGGGCAAGCAAAGACAACTTGTTATGCAAAGTTGCCGCCAACGAGCGCAATGAGAACTTGTTCTCAAATTGCCGAGTGCAGCACAACTTATGCAAAGTTGCCGCCAACGAGCGCAATGAGAACTTGTTCTCGAATTGCCGAGTGCAGGACAACTTATGCAAAGTTACAACATTTTTTTCGCTTATTGGTGTTACGCTTTGCCTTTGTTGTTTTTTAGCACAGAATGCTTACGTTTTGTCTTTGCCTTCTTATGCCGTTTTGTTCTGCCTAGTCCGAATCGAAGTGCACACCTCATTCTCCTCCTTTCTCCAAAGAAATAGGAACGTGATTGGCTTTGCTGCGGCATTGCATACCATTCTCTTCTCCCTTTGTAGTGGGGCAGAAAGTGAGGCTTATTCTGTGTTGTTCGCTTTACTTTTCCTCAGTAAAGTCTACGTATTCGCCTTCGTTTTCTTCAAAAATCTTTTGGTTCATTCGCTCGGATGTGCGACTGTCGATAATCACTTCGCCCGCTTTGCCTGCGCGTTGCGACCCATTGGGGGCAGAAGAGGTGGTGGCGTTGTTGAATTGGCGAATGGTTTGGCGCACGGATTTGATGATACGCCTAAACGTTAGCAAGAAAGCTATCAGCGCAACAAACAGCACCGATAGCAATAGCACGCCTATCGACTTCAAGATAAAATCCATTGCTATTGTTTTTTAGTGGCGTTTACATAGGCCGACAGCACAACATACCACGCAATGATGATGGCAAAGGCCAACACTTTAAAGATGACGAGCAGCGGTATGCAGCTAAGTACGAAGATGTATTTCACCTCGTTGCCCTTCCAGCCCCAGTGTTTAAATTTGAGTGCAAACATAGGTAGTTCGGACACAAGCAGCCAACAGTTGAGCAACATCAAGGCGATGAGCGCGAACGGTGCCCAATTTACGGCTTGCATCTGACTGTCGAGTCCCAACAAAAGCGACCCCCAAAACAGGGCATTGGCAGGTG
>CAUPVH010000281.1:0-3606 GCA_963514635.1 uncultured Prevotella sp.
TGATTGCCGTTTTGGGACTTGTTGTCATCCTTTGTTTTAACCAGGATGCTGTTTCTTGAATTTTTTCGTACATAGTTTATTATTTTATTGTTAAAGTTTTCCTCCTGTTCCAGCATGAATTGAATACGAACCGGCAAGGCGTACATGTTGTCCTTAACTTCTTGTTCAAATCCTTCTATGAACTTAATTCGCGACACATCCTTCTCTGTTGTGATGATTAGCTTGGGCGAAGGAAGTTCGGCGAACTTGCTGTTAATGGTACGGACATCCTTTTTTGAGAAGTTATGATGGTCGGGGAAAGCAAGCTGATGCAGGTTGAAGTTGTACACAGATAAGTCGGTTTGCATCTGTTTGGGCGATGCAATGCCTGTAAGCAACAGCACATTGCATGCCTTTGGCAAGCTGCTCAGTGCAATCGAGCCTTTTCCGTAAACAGGTTTTAGGTCGTCGTACACCAATGTGGTGAAGTAAAGCGACTGGTAAGGATAAAGGTCAAGGGCTTTCATCAGCACCCGATATTCCATTGGCCGCAAGTCTTTGGGGCATTTAGTGATAATCACAATGTCGGCTCTCGACTTGCCTTCTTGTGGTTCGCGCAAACAACCGGCAGGCAAAAGCTTATCATAGATGATGAGTCGGTGATAGTCTACAAGGAGTATGTTCACACCTGGCTTAACGTAACGGTGCTGGTATGCGTCGTCTAACAATATCACATCAACATCTTTTGTTAGCTCATCGCTCGTTAATCGGTCTATACCTCGCGTTCTTTTCTTGTCAACGGCCACGTACAATGTCGGAAATTTCTGTTTCATTTGGTAAGGTTCGTCGCCAATTTGCGACATGGTGCTTTCGTTATCAGCCAGCACATACCCCCTACTCTTTCGCTTATATCCTCGCGATAGAACGGCCACTTTCATCTTATCTAGCAGCAATGACACAAGATATTCCACATGAGGGGTTTTCCCTGAACCGCCAACCGTGATGTTACCCACAGATATTACGGGTATATCGAACGCCCTGGATTTGAGTACACCAAGCCTAAACAGCAGGTTGCGAAACCCTACACCGAGCCCATAGAGCCAGCTTAAAGGCGTGAGCCATTCGTGGATTTTGATGAAATCGCCTTCTGTCCTCATGTTTATTTTTATCTGATGTTAAGTTCTAACGGCAGACGAGCTTGTATGGCTTCGCGCTGATTTATTTTGCGAATAAGCATGAAAGGCTCGTAAGCGGCACCAAGAGTTAATCGTAATTGTTCGTCAAGTGTGTTGCGTGGAACCACACTATTGAACAATTGATCTTGCCAACTAGCCGGTGCAGGATATTCGGACACGGCGTAATCCTTGATTTTAGCTAATTGTGCAGCCTTTTCTACGGCATCTTTGATACCTCCTAGTTGGTCTACAAGTTTAATTTTCAAGGCATCGGTACCTAGCCATACACGCCCTTGGGCAATCTTGTCTAAGTTGGTAACAGACATTTTCCGCCCTTGCGACACGCGATTAAGGAAAGTTGCATAGCCACGATTGATATAACCTTGGAGCATAGCCATCTCTGCTGTGTTGAAAGGGCGTGCAGCAACGTTGCCAAAGGCACTGTTGGCGTTGGTTTTTACTTCGTCGAACTTCACTCCAAGCTTTTCAGTAACTAGTCCACTAAGGTCGGGGAACACGCCAAAGATGCCGATACTGCCAGTTAAAGTGTTAGGTTCGGCCACAATCCAGTTGGCTCCACAACTCAAATAATAACCTCCTGAGGCTGCATAGTCGCCCATCGACACAACTACGGGCTTCTTCTTGCGCAGTTCAGTCACTTGATGCCAAATCTGTTCAGAGGCATAAGCGTCGCCTCCAGGTGAGTTAACACGCAGCACAACGGCCTTAATATCATCATCGTTTTTGAGGTCTTCAAGGTTCTTGCAAATGTCTTTCGACACAATATTGGTGCTATTGTTAAGCATTCCGCCTGGTGCAATCTGTACAATTTCGCCCTCAGCATAGTAGATGGCGATGGTTCCGTCGTCGGTGTCTACATCTTGTCGCACATTACACATAGCCGTAACACCTACTTGGTTGATGCTCTCGTCGGCATCGATGCCAAGAAATTTCTTTATTTCGCCTTTCACTTGGTCGGCATATAGCAGTTTGTCTACAAAACGTTTCTTTACAAGGCTTTGTGCGTCGGCAAACAATTGATATTCGTCTGCGTATGTATTAAGGGCAGGAATGCTTATCTTCCTACTTTCGGAAACGGCTTTGCAAACATTGCCCCACAGCCCATTGAGATACGTAGACACTTGTAAACGATTGGCATCGCTCATCTTTGTTTCGGTGAACATTTCCGTTGCACTCTTAAATGTGCCCACCTTTGCAACCTGATATTTCACGCCGAACTTGGCGGCGAGGTCCTTAATATAATATGGTTGCGAGGACAATCCGTGCCAATCAACCTGTCCTTGTGGGTTAAGGAAAATGTGGTTGGCTACGGATGCCACGTAATAGCAGCCCTGGGTGTAGGTGTCGCCATAGGCTACAATCCATTTGCCGCTCTTCTTAAAGTCGGCTAAGGCGTCGCGCAATTCCTGCAGTGTGGAGAATCCTGCGGCCAATGGTCCTGCTTCAAGGTGTATTCCTTTTATGTCGTCATTGTTCTTTGCTTTTCTGATGGCCAGCAACATGTCGTTCAGCCCATTGTTTTCGATGGTGTTGCCTGATAAAAAGCCCAGCATATCTGGGGCAGCCATCTCGCTGATGGTACCAGAAAGGTTGATTGTTAATACGGAATTGTCTTTCAGTTTGGTCTCAGTGTCGGCCGAAGCAATCATGCCAATGATGCTCATCATCATAAAAGCAAAACAACAGAGACAGAAAATAAGCACTCCGAGGGCGGATGCAAGTGCGGATTTTAAGAAATCTTTCATACAGCAATGATATAATAGGTTATGTGCAAGTATCACCATCGTGCAAAGTCGTGCGCGTTATCGTTAACATATCACGAAGTGCGCACAGTTTGTCTTGATGGTGGTGTTTGTATGCGCTATTGTGCAAAGTTATTGATTTTACAGCGAAAGGCATCATCTTTTTAGTGTTTTTTAAGGCGTTCAAGATAAAAACCATTCCCACATAACACATTATGAAGACAATGCAACAGCTTTGAGTATATATTGAGTGCTATCTCCAAATTGTTTGCGTTGAGTTGACCGAAGGTGATAGAAGAACATCATGCTTACCTTACTCCTCACGCCTTGTCCATGATTTAACATAGCAAGGCTAAGGAGCACTGACGTTGGGAAAGTTTCATCCATCTAAATTAAAAGGGGATGTACCTCTTGGTCGCATCCCCTTTAATATTTAATTTGCAAACGAAACTAACCCTTAGCAAACCTTTTCCAATCGCTTGAGGATGGAGAAGATAAACAAGGCAGACAGCAAACAGCAAACGATAAGTACGCTCCATACCATCCACAATTGCATGTCGCCCCATAGGTAGCCAATGATGGCAACGAGATAGTTGCCAATAGCCGTAGCAACAAACCAGCCACCCATCATCATTCCCTTATACTTAGGAGGTGCAACCTTAGATACAAACGAGATACCCATTGGCGAA
>CAUPVH010000282.1:0-3606 GCA_963514635.1 uncultured Prevotella sp.
CGTTTTGGTGCTAAATGGCCTGCATTTTGGTGCTAAATGCCCTGCGTTTTGGTGCTAAATGCAATGCGTTTTGGTGCTAAACGCAAGGTGTTTTGGTGCTAAATGCAGCGGTTTTTGCCGTTAGATGCAGGCCGATAAGCATAAATATTCACAGCAATGGTATAAATAAAACCCCTTAGTACCATGAAACACATGCCCAAAAAGGGCGAAATAGTGGTTAAAAAGTGAGGTTTTAGGGCCTAAAAGGGGTTAATTGGGCGCGAAAAATTTGCGAGTTGGCGACCAAATAGAAAGGCAAAATGGTGCAAAATGCAGGTTGTGTTCTTAAAAATGGACTAAAAAAGGAGGCCATAAGACAGAAAACTGCGGCCAAATGCTTGCTTTTGAGCCTTATTTTTCGCTAGAACGGTTGGCCAACAGAATGCGTTTTGTAAAATAAAAGCATCAAATTTAACAGAAGTATGTCGCTCGAAAAATGCCGAATAAGGTGGGCTGTTATCTCCCACTTGGGGCGTAATGTTGCTGTTGCTCCATATCATACCAATGCTAACGCCAAAACATTTCATCCAACAAACCTTATCGGCAGCCCCCTAACGAGAGCGAAAAACATGAAACTTCTAAGCATTCAAACAGCTTTATAAGGGCTATATCACAATCTAACGTTAGTTTGCTTGCCAACTATTTTAAGTCGCTTGTATCGTTTCTTGTTCACCTTTCGCTCGCTTGGCGGCATCTTGCCTGTCTTATTTTTTTGACGTAGCCCACTACGACTTTAAGAACAAGACAGACAAAATACTAAACAATCAACCAAAATCTGCACAGGCCAAAATGAGCCGATTTGGGTTAAAGGTAACGTGAAACACATTGATTTTAAACATTTTTTACACACAAGGCTTGCCCCTTTGCTTAAAATTGGCTAACTTTGCAGCATCTATATCCACACAAAGAAATATTGAAACTTTTTCTTCAAGCCGTAAACGCAGCGCAAGGCATGCCTAAACGTTGCTTGGCGGGAAAGGTGTGTTGAACACGAACATCAATAATTCCGACAACAAGAGGCTGTCGGAATTTGTCGTTATTTGTCATCGGAAAACTAACACCAAACATAATTTAAGGTTAAAAAGAATATGGCTTACATGTCACAAGAAGGCTACGAGAAACTCGTGGCAGAGCTTAAACGGCTCGAATCTATTGAACGCCCAAAGGCATCGGCTGCTATTGCCGAGGCCAGAGACAAGGGCGACTTGAGCGAAAACTCGGAGTACGATGCGGCTAAGGAGGCGCAAGCCCATCTTGAAGACAAGATTAACAAGCTGAAGGTGGCTATTAACGAGGCTAAAATCGTTGACACTTCCAGATTGAGTACTGATGCCGTGCAAATCCTTTCGAAAGTGCAGATGACCAATCTCACAACGAAAGCGAAGATGGCGTACACCATTGTGAGCGAAAGCGAGGCGAACTTGAAAGAGGGAAAAATAGCTATCACTACGCCCATTGCACAGGGTTTGCTCAACAAAAAAGAGGGCGACGAGGTGGAAATTACCATCCCGCGCGGCACCATCAAATTGAGAATAGACAAGATTACGATTTAAAGTCGCCGCCTTTTGGCCGCGCGTACATGCAAACAACCTAAACACAGCTAACATTATGGATATATTCAGCAAAATCGCAGCAGGCGAAATTCCTAGCTATAAGTGCGCGGAAAACGAACAGTTCTACGCATTCCTCGACATCAACCCGCTGATGGAAGGCCACACGTTGGTTATTCCTCGCCGAGAAGTTGATTATATATTCGACATGAACGACGACGAATTGGCCGACTTCCAGCTGTTTGCCAAACGCGTTGCACGTGCCGTGAAAGCGGCTTGCCCTTGCATCAAGGTGGCACAAGTGGTTCTGGGCTTGGAGGTTCCGCACGCACATATCCACCTGCTTCCCCTAAAATCGGAGGCCGATGCCGACTTTAAACGAGAGAAGCTGAAACTTCCAGCCGAGCAAATGCAAAGCATCGCTGATAAGATATATGCGGCATTTAAGTCGCAACAATAGTATGAGGGGCTAAACAAAAGCCCACTCATCAGCTCGTTTTCGAATTAAGTGGAAAAAAGAGTGTCACAAAGCGTGGCGCTCTTTTTTTAAAGGCCTCACCCCCAACCCCTCTCGGCCTCACCCCCAACCCCTCTCCAAGGGGAGAGGGGAGTGATATGACTTGCTGTTTTAGTGGCAAATGGAAACTGGTTTCGCAGCCTTGCTTGTCTGTAAAAGATGAATTTAACCCCAATTGGACATTAGGGAAATTGCATTTGTTTTGCCCAAGATAACACTGAATATGCGCAAAGGGTTAGTCGCTGTTCGTGTTTCAGGCAACAGAGGGTGATTTACGTAGCACTTTGATTTAAAAAACTCTAATGAACAGTTTGGGTTTATGAAGGGGGGCAAGAGGGGGCTATTCTTGCGTTTCACCAAGTTTTCAATATCGAGTGTGGGCTTTGAAAACAAGAAATGCTTAACTTTGTGACGGCATAATGAAATGGGGAAACTACCCATTGAACGTGGTACACAGAGAATGTTTATGCGATGTTGACAGAAATAGGCACGTGGACAGGGCCTTGCATGGCAACAATTATTGCTAACGGTGCAAAGGAGTGCAACTTGATACCTTGCGAACAGATGCGCTATATATAATAAGGAGGCAAAGGAGGAGACGTTGAATATAAAAAACAAAAGCAGAGTTGTTGGGTTGGCTAGCCACTGAATTGATGGGCTTATCTCACAAAGCATCGGGCTTATTGGGCAGAAGCTTATCTGCTAAGAAAGGCTTGCAGGATGGTAAAGACATAAAATAAACAACCCAGAAACTCGGAAAACATTAAACAATAAGGCTTATGATACGCAACATTATATTGGTGGCATTGGGCGGCGCAGTGGGTAGCGCACTTCGTTACGCGCTGTCGTGGCTGTGGCCAGCAACACAAAATGGCGGGCTACCCCTCGGCACTTTGGCGGCCAACATATTGGGCTGCCTTGTCATCGGCTTTGCAGGAACGTTGCTGCAACGGACGTTTGGCGGTGGCGAATGGTTCAGGCTGCTGGTTTGTGTGGGCTTTTGCGGCGGACTGACAACGCTTAGTTCGCTGGTAAACGAAACGTCGGGGATGGCGCAAACCAACCAAACCCTTATGGCAGCAGGCTATTTGGGCGCGAGTGTTGCCCTTGGTTTCGTGGCTCTTCATTGCGGAACGTGGTTGGCAAGCAGGGTTTAGCGGCCTTAAAGCATGTTCTAAAAATTCCACGCTTATGCCTTTTCTCCTCCTTTAAGTTCGCTCTTCACTGCCTAACAAGGCATAAACAAAACGGCAAGCGATTGGCGAACATCCGCCAGTAGCTTGCCGTTTTGTTTGTTAGATGGTTAGCCTATCTAAAAGAAGGGGGACAATGGGCTTTAATAAACCTAGGAAAACGAGTAAAACCCATAAGCGCCGATACTCCCAACAAGGCTAACCCGCGTGCGTTGCCGCCCAGAAGCGGGCTATATTCGGCCCTTTTCTTAGTTCTGCCACAGGGTAGAAATGTTGCGAGCAGGTGCCTTAACACCCAGCTTAACCT
>CAUPVH010000283.1:0-3604 GCA_963514635.1 uncultured Prevotella sp.
GCTCCTGAAAGTTAATGTCGTCGGTTGTTATCATCCCTTTCTCGTTCAACACCAGTGGCATGCCCTCGTCGTTAAGGCCAACGAAGGGTATCGAGAACAACGAACGGGCAGGATAACCGCGCTTTGCAAATCCGCTGCCGCTAACCAAACTCATCACGTTGCCTTGATTAAAGAGCTTGGTTATCTCGGTGTTGGCGTAGGCATAGATGAAGTTGGTGGTCCAAGAGAAGTGCTTGTTCTTCAAGTTTACCGACGAAAGGCTCAGTTCAACGCCGTTCGAGTTCATCTCGGCCACGTTGGCAGCGCGGATAATTTGGCCGCCTGTGCCCGCTGTTACCATCGGACCGATTTCGTCGAAGTTCCTTCGGGTGTAGAAATCGAAGGTTATGCCCAGGCGGTTGTTCCACAACGAGGCGTCGAAACCCAGGTTAAGCTCGTTCTTCTTCTCGTAAGTAAGGTTGGCGTTAGCCAATTCGTATATTTCGAGTTGCGGTTCTTGGTCTTCTGCAAAAAGGCGGAAGGGGTTGGATGCCTTGATAATGGCCGTAGAGTTGCTGTACGAGGCATCGGGAGGTGTACCCGTAAGGCTGTACGATGCACGCAAAGTTAGGCGCGAAAGGGGCGAAAGCTTGCCAAACCAGCCCTCTTCGTGCACGTTCCATGCCCCCGAAACGTTCCATGTTGGCATCCATCGGGCGTTGGTGTCGCGGCCCATTTGGTTCGAACCTTCGTAGCGAAGGGTGCCGTTAAACACGTAACGACCCTTATAGCTGTAAGTGGCGTTGCCGTAGAATGCCACGCTACGCGAGTTTGTTGGCGTTATCATATAATAGGTGTTGCCCCCTTCGACGGCTCGTTTGAAGTATTCGTAAATGTAGAACGGCACCTGACCCGCATCGTAACGCAAGCCCGAACCCTCGAAAGTGTTGCGTTGGCGTTCGATGCTCTTCACTTCCGTACCTGCAAAAAGGTTCATGATGTGCGTATCTGCAAAGGTATGGTTGTAGTTGGCCGTTGCGCGCAGGTCGTAATCGCTCATCCTATTGTCGCCCTTATGGTACAAACCGCCATAGGGCAACACCGAGAAAGGCATTTTGTAAGGGTTGGATGGGTCGTTGTAAAGGTACTTGTTGGCCTCGCGGATGATGCCGTTAGACATGGCACGATAGGCCATTGCCTGATTGGAATTGTCCTTCACGTTGTGCTCTAGCGTTGAGGCCATGTACTTAAAGGCACCCAAAGCCGACAGCTCCAGCCCCTTTATGGGCTTGTACTTCAACTCTAACTGGAACTTGGCATCTAGAACATTGAGGTCGATGTAGTTGTTGTTCAGTTCGTTGAAGATGTTGAACGGTGCGAAATTGGCCACATAATACTCGTTGGGGTCTAACACGCGCGACGTGTTGCTGGCGTAAGAGTAGGGGTTGATGTCGAAGTCGCGCTTCACTTCGCCACCAACAACGTCAACATCTTGCCCCAAGGTTCCCGGTGCGCGCTGCTTGCGATAGGCTGCGCTGCCGATGAAGTTGAGCGAAAGCTTGTCTGAAAGGTGTTGCGTTAAGTTCAAGCTGAGCGTATAGCGGTTAACGTTGCTCTGCTTGTACCATCCCGGATCTAACATGGCACTGAACGAGGCGTAATAGTTAGAGTTTTGTGTTCCACCGCTGAGGCTTATCGAGTGGTTCTGCATGATGCTGGGCGTAAAAAGCTCGTTAAACCAGTCGGTATTCCTAAACTCTGCCTGTCGCAAGTAGCGGTTCTTTGCCTCGGTGGTGTTCTCTAATGCAAAACGGCCCGTGCGCGCATCGTAGCGGTTTATCAATTCGTACATCTTTCCGTACACGCCATACTCGCTGCCGTTGAGTATTTCAGAGAGGTTGAGCCAGCCTTTGTCGGCCATTTCCCTGTAAATGCCCATCTGCTCTTTCGAGTCGAGGATGTCGAAGTTGTTGTACGATGGCACAAGCCTTGTGGTAAATTCGCCCGTATAGCTGATGTGGGCTTGTCCTTGCTTGCCTTTCTTGGTGGTAACAACGATAACGCCGGCCATGGCACGCGCACCATATATAGATGTGGCCGAGCCGTCTTTCAATATCTGAAAGCTCTCGATGTCGTCGGCGTTAAGTCCGGCGATAGCCGAAGAGATAAGCGTTTCGGGGTTTCCCGATGCCAAATCGTCAGCTCCCACGTTGGCTGCATCTTCCATGATAACGCCGTCGACCACCCACAGGGGCTTGCTGCTGCCATAGATAGAGGTTGCTCCGCGCACGCGTATCTTCGGGGCAGTACCAAACGTTCCGCTAACATTCTGCACCGAAACGCCTGCTGCCTGCCCTTCAAGCGAGCGGCTGATGTCGGCCACGCCGCTCAATCGGGCTTTCTCGGCATCCACTTTGTCGGTAGCACCGGTAAACAAGCGGCGGTCTGTTCGGGTAAGACCCGTCACCACCACCTCGTTAAGCACCTGGGCGTTGGCTTTTAGCTCAACGTGCATGTTGGCCGATGCCTTTAACGTCTGTGCCACCATGCCGATGTAGCTAATGGTTACTTGTGGGTTGGGCACGTCGGTAGTAAGCGAAAACTTACCATCGAAGTCGGTAACAGCCGCCGTTTTGGTGCCTACCACGGTGATGGTGGCGCCGATAACCGGCTCGTTGTCGCCAGCCGACACCACCGTACCAGAGATTTTAGTTTGTGCCACGGCTGCACTAACGCACAGCAAGAACGTGGCCAAACACATAAGTAGCTTTTTGTTCATAAAACTTTCATCTATTTTGACTGTATTTATTTAGTTGGTCGAGATTAATGCTGCCTGCAATGCGCCATCTTTTGTGTACGCTTACGCTTAGGCACCACAAAATAACGGCATAGCTTGCAGCCATTGCCAGCCCCTTGGGCTAACTTCAATAATTAAGTAAACTTTCTCTTTGCGGGTTTGTTCCGTAGATTATACGCTGTGGGTAACACCATTTAGTTGGCCTTAGTGGCATAGTGCCCATGTATTAGTTGTCGTTGTGCAACGCGCCGATGGCAACTATTCAGAACCTACCTCTCTCTAATTATCAATGAGCAAATGTTGCTATTTTTATATCTATCTCAAAAGTTCTGTGTTCAGAAACTTAACTGAATTAACAATATTTATAAAACAAGTACCTTGAATATGAAATTTTATGGCAGAAGTCATCTAGACTTTTCCCTCTTTCTTATCTTTTTCAGAAAAATCAGTATAAATGCGATATAGTTCCATCCCTCCCAACTGGTTCGTGTGGTATCGAACCTGTTGAGCACGCTCCTGTATGAGTCCATCCACGCATTGGTCCTTTCAATGCTGTATCTCTCCTTGTAAAGCAGTTCATCAAGTAACTCGTCATCTCTGCGCATTCCTCTCCGCTTATTGAAGGCCACGTTTGGGAACACCTCCTGCCGATGGCAATCCCGCCTGAATTGTGCAGAGTCAAAGCCGGCATCTGCATTGAGAAAGAGTCCCGATACGGACAAGCCTGAGTCCTTAATCCCTGCGAACAAATCCTGAAGAACCTGGGAGATGTTGTGAAGGTCGTTGTGAGAACCCGAAACAGGCGTGGACATGGCAAGCGGTATGCCT
>CAUPVH010000284.1:0-3600 GCA_963514635.1 uncultured Prevotella sp.
GGCATGGGCTGGTGGTCTAACGCCCAGCCGGGAGACATCAGCGAACAGATAAACGCCCTCTCGCGTTTCGGTCTTTTGGGGCGTTCCATTGGCGTTTCCACGGGTTCGCGTTCGTTGCTCTCGCTTGTTCGGCACGAGTATTTCAGGCGTTTGCTTTGCAATCTCTTGGGCAACGATGTGGCAAGGGGACTTCTGCCTGCCGACATCAACTCGCTGGGCGCGCTGGTTGAAGACGTTTGCTATAACAACGCTCATCGCTTTTTCGGGTTCTAAGCGGCTTAATGGATTGTAAACTATGCTTGCAACGCAGGTATTGCTGGCTTTTCGAGCCTCTAAATCTGCCCCCTACTAATAATTTTGCAGGCTGTTAACTTGCGGCTTTTATATGATAGGACCCTGACTAAGAAACAAGAAAGAAAAAATAGGCTTGACCAGCTAATTATAGTCAAACAGAATTGCTGTTGGAAAATAGTTGTTAGAAGAATGCAAGGCGTGCGTAGCATAGCATCAATAAACCTTTACGCAGAGGAAAAAGAAGACTTTTGTTTGCTTACGACGCAGCTATGGCTTTCCAAATCCAATTCTGTTTGACTATAACTTCATTAATGTCTATTACTGATATATACTTTTTAATAATTTATTTTTTTAAGACTAACAACATGAACAGAACATTTAAAACATTAGTGGCGCTGCTCCTTACAGCACTTTGCTTTGTGCAATGCAGCCAAACCGACAGCAAAAGCTTACGCATAAAGGGTAAGCTAGAAGGCGTAAAAGATACGTTGGTTTTCTCGATTATGGCCATTGAAAATGGCGAACCCGTTGCTCACGACACCATAATAAGCACCAAAGGCGGTGAGTTCGACTTCACCATGCACCTAGACAGTGCGGCGGTGATGACCGTTAGCGACATGGCAAACGACAAATACGACATGCTTGCAGGGTTCTACAGCGTGGCTGTACCTGGCGAAGAGATGGTTATAGAGGGCGACATCAACAAAGGATGGCGTTATAGTGGCAGCAAGTTCTATCGCGAACTCAACGAGGTGGAACAGGCTGTGCAGCCAATCAACTTGGAAATAAGGGACTTTACTGCGGAATGGAACAAGCTACTGGCGGCTGGAAAGATAAACGATGACGTGGAGAAGAAGTTCTCGGACCGCGAAGAGGCATTGTATAAGAAACTAGAAACCGCATCTTTGGCGTTTGCCAAGGCACATCCCGACATGGAGGCTGCGGTTAGTTTGCTTAACCATTTAAACGTGGAAAGCTCGGAAAAGCTTGTTAAGTTGCTCGACCCCAAGGTGATTAACGGGCGCATGAAGGCCTATGTTAACCCCCGAATTAACCAACCCGACATCGAACCGCTGTCGGTTCCCGAATAAAGAGAGCCTTTTAAGTAGTAAGACAAAAACATATTGCGGCCCTACCCCACTTCTTCAGCATGTGGGGTGGCCGCAATAATTCGCGGCCAAGCCATAGTTTGGTATGTATATCAGGCCGTTATAAGATTGTATCAGTTAATAAATAAAGATGAGAAAAGAGTTAATGTTGTTGGTTTTCTTCGCCTTGTGCCTCGCTGCCAAGGCGCAGAAAACCGAGAAAGGCAATTTTGTAACCAAGGTAAACGCAATACCCAAAGGCTATAACTTTTGGGTTTACACACCCACCGAATACGAAGTGGACCAGCATCCCTTGCCATTAGTAATATTTCTGCATGGTGCTAGCCTATGTGGCAACAACTTACAGCGCGTTCGTCGCTACGGCGTTCTCGATGCAATAGACCGTGGAAAGATTATCCCTACACTTGTTGTGGCACCTCAAAACCCAGGGGGAGCATGGAGTCCGCAGAAGATTAACGACCTTTTGGAATGGACCAAAGCCAACTATAAGGTAGATACCACGCGCGTTTATGTGTTGGGTATGAGCCTGGGAGGCTATGGAACAATGGACTTTGCGGCCGCTTACCCTGATAAAATTGCCGCTGCTATGGCACTCTGTGGGGGCTGTTCGCGCAACGATGTCAGCGGAATTGGCCGCGTTCCGATGTGGATAATGCACGGCACAGCCGACAGAGCGGTACCAATGAAACAATCGGAAGTGGTGGTAAACAAGCTTAAAGCCCAAGGCAACGACAAACTTTTGCGCTACGATTGGATTCAAGGCGGCTCGCACGGGTTGCTGGCACGCCTGTTCTACCTACAAAAAACCTACGATTGGCTCTTTTCTCATTCGCTACGCGACAATCCCCGAACGATAGACATGCACTTCGAGATAACCCGTGCAGACATTAACCAAACCTATCAGGAACTAAAAAGATTGCCTTCGTGGTATGATAACGACTGATTTTGTTGCTAAAAATCAAGGTTTTCTCCTTTAAACGACGAACAGCAGCACACGTATGCGCCAATACAAAGGTGCTTGTAGTGGCACTACAAGCGGCTTGTAGCGCGACTACAAACCACTTGTAGCCCCGCTACAAAGGGCTTTGTACTGGTATGTTGCTTGCAATTGGATGGCAGGAAGTATGTCTAAAACCAATTCTTTTACTATCAAAGGCAAAAGCGTATTTTAGTGCTTTTCCACACTTATATCCCTCTAAGATATTTTCTTCACGCTTTCCCCTTAACCACATTCTTTCTTATTTTCACAAGATACTCCTTCATCCCGTCGTCATCTTTCTTGTCGATAATGTCGAGCAGATTGTTTAGTTCGTCGCGAATGTGGCCCACTTGTTCGGCAGTATAAGGGTTGAAAAGAATTTCGCGCAACAAAAAGTCGTCCTCACCCAATACACCGCGCGCAATGTTAAGATGGCGTTTGAACGTTGTTCCGGGCGCATCTTGCGGTTTCATCACCGCAGCAAACACAAAAGTACTTACAAAGGGGATGCTTAAAGAATAGGCCACGGTGCGGTCGTGTTGTTCAAACGTGTACTCATGAATGTTCAATCCCAGCCTACCATACAAGTCGCGAAAGAAGATACGCCCCATATAGTCGCCCTCGCTGATGATGATAGCGTTTTCATCGCTCAGCTGATTGAGGTTGGCAAAGGTTGGCCCGAACATTGGATGCGACGAAACAAAGGGGTGGTTACAACCTTTGTAATACTCGTGCAGACCCGTTTTAACCGATGCGATGTCGCTCACGATGCACTGTTGGGGCAGAAAAGGCATCACCGACTCAAACGCCGCGATGGTGTATTTCATCGTTACGGCATTGATAAGCAACTGCGGTTCAAATTGTTTCACCTCTTCCAACGAAGTGAAACGCGCGCAATTGTATGTAAATCTCATTTTGCGCGGCTCTTGGTCGTAAATGGCAACCTCGTGTTCAAAGCTCAACAAGTCGATGAAAAAGCTTCCCATCTTGCCTGCGCCCAATATTAATATCTTCATCTTTCTACTTGTTTATAATCTCTATCTGTTGCCTAACCGACTCTTCGTGCACGCTTTCGAACACCGTTGCCACAAATTCGGGGCTCATACCACACAACGCACCTTGCGCACCACGTTTCTCTAATATCTCATTATAGCGGCTAGCCTGAAACACCGTCATGTTATGTTTCTTCTTATACTGCCCAATCTGTCTGCAAACACG
>CAUPVH010000285.1:0-3593 GCA_963514635.1 uncultured Prevotella sp.
CATGCCCGCACCAGCCCCTTTGCCTGCCACTTTCTTCACGGGGCAACCAAAATTGATGTCAATCACATCGGGACGACTTTGTTCCACGATGCGGGCAGCCTCTACCATCGACTCCACATCGCGCCCGTAGATTTGTATTCCCACAGGGCGTTCCTCGTCGCTGATGGTTAGTTTGCTCACGGTAGACTTCACCGAGCGCACCAATGCCTCGGCACTAACAAACTCGGTGTACACCATTGCCGCGCCAAAACGTTTGCAAAGCAGGCGAAACCCTATGTCGGTGACGTCTTCCATCGGGGCGAGGAAGAGCGGATGAGCATCAAACGATATGTTTCCTATTTTCATAAATGCAAAGGTACGAAGACTTAACCAATAAACAAAACATGCAGATAACGGGGCGGCAGGCACGCAAACGAAATGCGGGTACTTGCATATTTCTTGACCCAAAAGGCCGTTTTTTCGTTTTTTCTTTATATTTTTGTGCCACGAACCCTTATATCGACATGCCCATGGAACAGCTATTGCACTATGTTTGGAAACACAAGCTATTCGCAACTGCACCTTTGAAAACAACCGAAGGCGTAGATGTGGAGGTGATTGACGTGGGATTGCACAACGACAACGCCGGTGCCGACTTCTTTAACGCCAAAGTTAAGCTTGGCGATACGCTCTGGGTGGGCAACGTAGAGATACACGATATGGCCTCGCAATGGTTTGAACATGGGCATCACAACGACCCGCGATATAATAATGTGGTGCTGCACGTGGTGGGAAAGGCCGACATGGAGTGCCTAACGCAAGACGGCAAGCAGCTGCCACAAATGGAATTGGCCGTGCCCAAGGGCATTGCGGACCACTATGACGAGCTGTTGGCGGCCGATAAGTTTCCGCCTTGCCACCACATCATTCCCCAATTGCAGCGGCTTACGCTGCACAGCTGGCTCACCGCCCTACAAACAGAGCGGCTTGAAAGCAAAACCGAGGCGGTGGTACGGCGCGTTGAGCAGACAAAGGGGGCGTGGGAAGACGCCTTCTTCATCACTTTGGCGCGCAATTTTGGGTTCGGCGTAAACGGCGATGCCTTCGAACGCTGGGCTGCCAACGTACCATTGCGATGCGTAGACCACCATCGCGACAATGCTTTTCAGGTAGAGGCCCTCTTTATGGGGCAGGCAGGACTGCTAAACGATGCGGCCATACTCACCCGACACCGAAACGCAGCCACGGCCGAAAGCTACTTTGAGCTACTTAAAAAGGAGTACGCTTACCTTGCGCACAAGTTTAACTTGCAGCCATTAGACCCTTCCTTGTGGTTGTTTCTTCGACTCAGGCCGCAGAATTTTCCACACATCCGCCTGTCGCAACTGGCCGTTCTTCACCATTCACGCCGGGCATCGTTGGCCAACATCGTGGCTTGCGAAAATCTAACACAGCTGCGTAAAGCCTTAGCCACGCAGGTTTCGGGCTATTGGCAAACGCATTATGTGTTTGGCGGAGAAAGTAAAGCCAGCGACAAAGCTCTCTCTACGGGCTCGCGCGATGTGCTCATCCTCAACACCGTTGTGCCTGTTCTCTTCGCTTACGGCCGTCATCGCCACAACGATGTTCTGTGCGACCGCGCTTATCAGCTGCTCGACGAGCTTAAAGCGGAGGATAACCATATCGTTAGGATGTGGAAAGCATGCGGCCTAGAAGTGAATAACGCTGGCGACACGCAGGCTCTTATACAGCTTAAAAACGAATATTGCGACCGCAAAAACTGCCTAAGATGCAGAATTGGGTATGAATATTTGAGGAGATGAAAAGGCTTATAAAGGTGAAAAAGTGAAAGGGTGAAAAGGTGAAAAAATGGCTGCGCCTATTAGCATGTCAACTCATCAACTGGTCAACTCGTTAACTCATAAACTCAAAAAAAATAAAAGACTCAAAAACAAATGTACACATTCACAACCGAGATGGAAGTTCGCGATTACGAATGCGACATCCAAGGCATTGTTAACAACGCCAATTATTTGCATTACACAGAACACACGCGCCACCTTTTCTTGAAACACACAGGGCTAAGCTTTGCTGGCCTGCACGAAAAGGGAGTGGATGCCGTGGTGGCACGCATGACTCTGCAATACAAAACGCCACTACAATGCGACGATATCCTTGTTTCTAAACTCCGTATTACGCAAGAAGGCATCCGATATGTGTTCCATCACGACATCTTCCGCAAGCGAGATGATAAACTTTCGTTCCGTGCCACGGCCGAACTTGTATGCTTAGTGAACGGCAGACTGAGCCGAAGTGAGGAAATAGACAAGGCTTTCGCACCCTTTATAGATCAGCAATCGGCCGATAAATAAGCCATGTTCCCGTTAGCTAACGGTTATAGAAACGGCAAAAAATAGAGCCAAGTAAACATGTTACCCGTCAACATGTTTACTTGGCTACGGCCTTGTATATTTGTAAACACGTCAACTCGTTAACTTGTCTACGTGTAAACTTGTCTGCTTGTAAACTTGTCAGCTCGTAAACTAAAAGAAACTTACCCCCCTCCATGAACGACAACGAGACCCGAAACGCCATCGCCCTGACGCGCGTTAACTATTTCAACCTTGCTGGTTTGGCACAGCTATACCGACTGTTGGGTTCGGCCACGGCCGTTATTGCACACCGAAACGACCTGCGCGAGGTGCTGCCCGATGCCTCGCCACGCCTGCAAGAGACTATGAGCAACATCGAACAGCACCTAAAAGCGGCCGATGCCGAAATGGAATACAACCTGCGCAACGGCATACGGGCACTTGCTTTGGCCGACGACGACTATCCACAGCGACTTAAAAACTGCGACGATGCACCGCTTGTGCTATTTTATAAAGGTACGGCTAACCTTAATCGTGCACGCGTTATCAACATTGTTGGCACGCGCCACTGCACATCCTACGGGCAAGACCTTATTCGCCGCTTTGTTTCGGAGTTGAAAAGTCTTAGCCCCGAAGTGCTTATCGTTAGCGGACTGGCATACGGCGTAGACATCAACGCGCACCGACAAGCCCTGGCAAACGGGCTAGACACGGTGGGCGTGCTGGCTCATGGGCTGGACTATCTCTACCCCACTCGCCATAAACAAACGGCCAACGAAATGCTTACACAGGGCGGACTGCTCACCGAATTTCTCACCAACACCAATGCCGACAAGCTAAACTTTGTGCGAAGAAACCGCATTGTGGCCGGCATTTCAGACGCTTGTGTGCTGGTAGAGAGTGCTGCACATGGCGGCGGACTTATCACTGCGGCCATCGCTCGCGACTACAACCGCGATGTTTTCGCCTTCCCCGGTCCCGTGGGCGCACCATATAGCGAGGGTTGCAACAACCTGATACGCGACCATAAGGCCCAACTGGTTGCCTCGGCAGCCGACTTTGTGCACGTGCTAGGCTGGGAAACCGACTTCAAACGCACGCAAGCCACACGTCAAGGCATAGAGCGACAATTGTTTCCACAGCTCTCTGGCGAAGAACAAGCCGTGGTACAGGCGTTGCAAAAGCGGAACGACCAACCCATAAACCAACTGTCGCTCACGGCCAACATCCCCATTTCGCAAC
>CAUPVH010000286.1:0-3588 GCA_963514635.1 uncultured Prevotella sp.
GGCACAGGGCGAAGTGCCCATTGGGGCTGTGATTGCTTGCAAGGGTAGGGTGGTGGCGCGTGCCCATAACCTTACCGAAACGCTTTGCGACGTTACGGCGCATGCCGAAATGCAGGCCATAACGGCGGCGGCAAACATGCTTGGCGGAAAGTATTTGCCCGAATGTACGCTCTATGTAACGGTTGAGCTCTGCCCCATGTGCGCCGGCGCATGTGGTTGGGCACAGCTGGGGCGCATTGTTTATGGCACGCGAGATGAGAAGCGGGGCTACGAACGCTTTGCCCCAAACGTGCTGCATGCTAAGGCAACGGTTACGACTGGCGTGTTGGAAGAGGAGTGTCGCGAACTGATGAAAAGCTTTTTTAGCGGATTGCGCAAATAGTTTGTTGTACATCTTATGCCCCGACGGCACCTTTCAGGCCAATCTTATCAGCTTGCTGCGGCCAAAGAGGTAAGACGTGCGTGTGTAGTCGAGGGCGCGAGCCAAATAAATACTGCCTATAACGCCCATTGCAACCGAAACAGCTGCATGCAATAGGCTAGTGGGCTCGAAGGCGAAGGCGGGAAGTGTGAACTTGGCGAGCATGGTAAAGATGGGGTGGAAGATGTAGATTGGAAAGGTGTTTCGACCAACGTAATGCGCCGCGGCTTTCATTTTGTTACCCAAATAGGTGTGCAATTTGGCTGCAAAACAGAAAAACAAAACACGCTTACAAGGATGGAGATGGTGCCCCAGTCTTGAAACTTGGGCGTGCCTACCAAAAGCAGGAAGGGTATTATGGGCCATAGACTGCTTACATACACCTTAGAGAAGTCCTTAACAAGGTGCCTGATGCCTACGCCAACAAAATAGTAGGCCGCAAAGCTGATGTTAAGTAGGGGTGTGAACTGGGCGGTGAGTATAATGAGGGTGGCGAAGATAGAGAGTTTGGCCGCCATGCTGACACTTTCGGGGCGACACGAAACGAGGCGTAATAAAGAACGCCACACACCACCATGAGATGTAAAAACCAATATGGGCCGACAGACTTGATGAAAAGCACATGGGCAAACGCCTGCCAAGTGGGCTGGGTAAGCCCGTCTCTTACGGGCAGAAATAGCGACAAGGCTGCATCTCCCGAAACCATTATCACATAGGCCAAGGCTATTTTAGAGAGGTAAAGGGCGTAGGATTTCATGGGCTTTTCCACGTTTACTAGAAAGCCCGTAACAACCAAGAAACTGGGCATGAGGAAAGCAAGGATGGCGTTTTTGAGTAGCGGATAGTGATAGCCGAAGTTCACGATGTGAATAAGGATAACCAGAACAATGAGTATTGCCCTGAAAAAGTCGAGTTGGTTATTGTGATTCATTATCAGTATAGTATAAGGGGGATGCGGCAACTAGCATGTCGCATCCCCCTTGGGGTTGTTAAGGTTCGTTGTGAGTCTGGGTTTTGGCCAGTATCTTTGCTTTACGATTGGGCTTTAAACCTCAATGCGTTAGGGCAAAGCGTACTGGTTTTTTACTTAACCAAAGAGCTTTATCTCACTACTGCAACGAAGTATTTGCTTGTGCTCCAGAACACGTCGGGGTTGGTGATGGTAAGCACATACTCCTTGTTTGCGTCTCTTTCCAGCGAGTAGCTAGATGCTGGGTGAGTGGTGAGCAGCTTGGCCGACTTAGAATAGAACTTAATTTCTTTAAGTGTGCGAATGTCTACGCGAGTGAAGTAAGCCTTGTTGAAACTGCTTTGCAGTACTTTTCCTCCTACAAGGATGCCTTGATCTTTCAGCTCTTTCTTCGTACCAAACACATACCAAGCCGTGTGTATCTGCTTGTCTTGGTCGCTAATGGTGCGTGCCTTTTCCGTGTTGTCGGTCTTCAGTTTCGTAACATTGGTGTTAAGGTTGTTAACCTTTTCGTCTAACTCGGAGATGTGGATGTCCTTAGCATCGAGTTCGGCACGCAGTTGCAACAACTGTTGGTCTTTTTCATCAAGCTGTTTCATCAGTCTGTCTACCGTTTTCTTCAGTTCTGCTCCTTTGAACGAACTTTTTTCAAGTTGTGCACGCAGTTTCTTCAACAGTGCACGGTTTTCTTCCATGCGTTGTGTGATGAACTTGATGTTTTCTTTAATCTGCTCAGACTTATTGGCACCTTCTCCGTCTTTTGCGATATTAACATGGTTTTCGGCCTCATTGATTTGTCGGAATCCGTCTTGGATTTCGTTCATAGTGGCCATCATGTCGTTCAACTGATTGTCTCTTTGTTGAATAATTTGCTGCAAAGAGTCGTTAAGTTGCGGTTCTCCATTGGTTTTACCTTGTTTGCAGGCTGCCAACGACAATACTGCAAAACACGCGATAACAAGTTTCTTCATAATTTTTCTCCTTTCGATTTTTTATCTTTTTTACTACTAGTTCCAGCTAAAACGATAACTATTTCACCACGTGGGGGTATTTGTTCGAAGTGTTTAACCACCTCTTGAAGCGTTCCCCGCACGTTTTCTTCGTGCAACTTGGATATTTCCCTGCATACGCACACTTGTCGTTCGGGGCCTACAACCTCGGCCAGTTGCGTGAGCGTTTTCAGCAATCTGTAAGGCGATTCGTAAAACACCATCGTGCGTTGCTCGTCTTTTAGGCTTTCGAGATAAGTCTTCCGCCCTTTCTTTTGGGGGATGAAACCCTCGAAACAAAATCTGTCGCAAGGCATTCCTGATGATACTACGGCTGGAATGCAAGCCGTTGCACCAGGCAAGCAGTTAACCGTTATGCCTGCTGCCACCGCTTCGCGCGCCAAGAAAAAACCTGGATCGCTGATGCCTGGCGTTCCGGCATCACTCACGAGGGCGATGTTTTGGCCCGCTTTAAGGCGTTCTACAATGCCGGCAGACGTGCCATGCTCGTTAAACTTGTGGTGCGATTGCAGGTGAGCCACCTCAATGCCCAAATGTTTGAGCAAGATACCCGTCGTTCGGGTGTCTTCTGCCAGTACCAAATCGGCCTCTTTCAGGGTGCGAATGGCGCGCAGCGTGATGTCCTCCATATTGCCCACAGGGGTGGGTACAATGTATAAGATGCCCATATTGTACGCAAATATAGCAATATAAATTCCGAGTAGCAAAAAAAGCATGCGTTTGTTTGCAATTTTTAAAACGTCTTTTTGTACTTTTGCATCAGTATGATTGATAATGTAACTGGCGAGAACCACCGCCAAGGAAGAGTGGAAGTGATTTGTGGCTCGATGTTTTCGGGCAAGACAGAGGAGTTGATACGGCGTATGAAACGTGCCGTGTTTGCCAAACAGCGAGTTGAGATATTTAAACCTGCCATTGATACGCGCTTTTCGGAAGACGATGTTGTGAGCCACGACCGCAACGCCATTCATTGTACGCCCGTGGATTCGTCGGCGGCGATATTGTTGCTCTCGGCAGACATCGACGTGGTGGGCATTGATGAGGCGCAGTTTATGGACGAGGGGTTGGTGGCCGTTTGCAACGAACTGGCCAACCGAGGCGTTCGCGTTATCGTTGCTGGCCTTGACATGGACTTTAAAGGTGTGCCTTTCGGTCCTATGCCTTCACTGTGCGCCATTGCCTACCAC